>JANMSA010000464.1:0-5614 GCA_031388865.1 Acidobacteriota bacterium
GAGGCCTGGCCCGCTGTGCTGGCGTGGGTGAGCGCGTTCGTGATCCTCAACCTGGCGATCGGGATGCGACTCCCTTCGCGGGTCGTCGTCGTGGCCGCCTTGCTGCTGTTCGTCTTCCCGGCGCTGGTGCAGCTCGAGCCCCGCACGGCTTCGCCCGTGCTCCTGTTCTCCGTGCTCTTCGTCCTTCTCGCTCTCGCTTCCGCGTACGCGCTTCGATTCAACAGGGGATCGACCTACTTCGTGGCGGCGTTCCTGGCGATCCTCACCGAAGCACTCTGGTCGGTGAAGTATCTCGACGAGGAGCGCCTCTATGCAGGGCTGGCCGTTTATGCGGCTTTTGGATTGACCTTCCTGGCGGTTCCGGCGCTCGCACGCCGGTTCAATCTGGGGCTTGCACCACAGACCGGGGTGGCCTGGACGTCCATTGCCAGCGTGGCCATGCTGCTCTTCCTGACATTCGACGGCGTTGCTCCTGCCGCGCTGTGGGGGCTGGCGATCCTCCTCGCAGCGCTTCTCGCGGGTGCGATCGCACAGGCGGAGGCATCCTCGCGGCCGTGGCTTGCAGCGGTGGTGGTGATCCTCTCGTGGATCGTGCTCGCATCGTGGTGGGAAGCCGCCCCGCTCGAACGCGCGCTCATCCCGGCGGTGTCCGTGGTCGCGGTCTTCGGCGTGCTGGTGGTGCTCGCGACGTCGCGGGCCGGATTCGACAGACAGACGCACTTCGCGCTCACCGGTCACGCGTTCCTGATTTTCGTGGCCGCGTCCCGAACGCTGGCGTTCCCCCCATGGCCGTTCCTGGCGGTGCTGACGTTCCTCGACCTTGCGATCGGCATCGCCGCGCTTTATCTGCGACGGGGCTCGCTGCTGATCGGGAGCGCGGTGTTGTCCCAGATCGTGCTGCTCACCTGGTCTTCGCTCGCAGAGACACCGCCGTGGCCGAACGTCGCGCTGGTGGCGACGCTCGCCGTCGCGGCGTACGCGTTCGTCTGGTACCTGCTCGCGCGACGCCGCGCAGGGAGTCCGGTTTCGTTCCGCAACGCCGCAGCGTCCGCGCTTCTCCTCGGACACGTCGTGGCGATCGTCGCCGGATTGGGCGCGCGTCCGCAGCTCTTCACGACGCTGCTCGCCACGCACGCGCTGCTGCTGTTCGGGACACTCGTGCTCGCCTTCATTTCCAACACACATGTGCTGGCGGTCTTGAGCGTGCCGCTCACAGCCGCCGCCACCGTCCTCGCGCGTGGGGAGACTCCTGCAAGAACGCTCACGTTCGCGGCTGTCCTCTACGCGATGTACATCGCTCATCCGCTGATCCTCGGTGCCCGAGCCAGACGCTCGCTCCAGCCTTATCTGGCGGCCGTGCTGGCCAGCGTCGCCTTCTTCTTCATCGCGCGTGAGGCGATCACGGACGCCGGTTACGGCTACGCGATCGGCGTGCTGCCGGTCGGGCAGGCCCTGCTGATGCTCGTGCTGGTCATGCGGCTCCTGCGTGTCGAGCCGCCCAGCGAGCGCATGCTCTCGCGGCTGGCGCTGGTTGCTGCGAGCGCGCTCGCGTTCATTACAGTGGCCGTTCCACTCCAGCTGGAGAAGCAATGGATCACCATTGCCTGGGCACTCGAAGGCGCGGCACTGGTCTGGCTCTACCGGCGCATTCCGCATCGGGGACTTCTGGCCTGGTCCGCAGCCCTGCTGCTGGCAGTGTTCGTACGCCTGACCATCAACCCGGACGTGCTCTCGTATCACGCGGCCAGCGATCGCGCGATCCTGAACTGGTACCTCTACACGTATCTCACCGCGGCACTCGCATTCTTCGCCGCTGCTGCCTTCGCGCCCCGTGACGATCGTCGCGCCATCGGCGCGAGTCGGGCCGCGGGGACCGTCCTGCTCTTCTGGCTGCTCAACATCGAGATCGCCGACTTTTTCTCCACCGGTCCGGCGCTGACCTTCAACTTCCTCTCGTCGTCGCTCGCGCAGGACCTCACGTACACCATGGGATGGGCGCTGTTCGCGCTGGCCATGCTGATCGCGGGCATCGCGTTCCATACCCGTGCAGCGCGCGTCGCGGCGATCGCGCTGCTGAGCGTCACGGTCTTCAAGTGCTTCCTCCACGACCTGGCTCGGCTCGGCGGGCTTTACCGCATCGCCTCGTTTCTCGGACTGGCGCTTGCGCTGGTGATGGTGAGCGTGCTGCTGCAGAAGTTCGTGCTTTCGCGCCGCAGCGAGGCGGCTTCGTGAAGTTCCTGCTCGCGGTGCTCATGTTCTGGGTCGGAATTGCGGTTGCCGCGATCGTGCTGATCGTCATGCTGGTGCGGCTGCTCAGCGCTGAAACTTCTCCCTCTCCGCGCGACACCACGTAGCGACGATGCGCTTCGCATTCCATCGAGGCATGACGCGCACCAGCCACATATGCACCAGGAGTGCGGCGTTCATGGCCTGCAGGAGAGTCACTGACACGGTGCGATCGACCAACGGCAGGCGAGCATCAGGCCAGTACACGAAAAGCCAGTTCACCGCGGCGAGCAGGGCGAACTGCAGGCCATCCCGAAACCACGCACGGCGCCGTGCTCTACGAATCGCAGCATGCGCGTCACACACCACACGCGGAGGCGCGTTGGTGGTGACCACTCCCGGCAGCAGCTCTGGCTTGGGCATTTGTGTTGTCGGTCAGTGAAAATCCCGATTCCGGCTTCCCTCTCCCTGGTGAGGGAGAGGGGCCGAACGTCTACCGGTTGCGGACGCGAATCGTTTGCGCGATGAGGTTGCCCCTGCCGTCGCGGTACGCCTGGATGATGACCGAGTCTTTCTCACGGAGCGCGCCTGCGGTGGTGTAGGCCGTGCCTTTGAGGCGTGTGATGAAGTCGGGCGTCGCCCAGATGCGGACGACGCGATTCGTATCGGTCTCGCGTAGACCAAGAGTTGCCGCGTCCTCGAGAGTTTCGACGATCGTGCCGCCGGTCGTGATCAGCGCAGGGCGGTCGAAGGAGCCGCCGTATGGATCGTCTCCACGGGGGGTGTCCCGCTCAGGGTCGGTGTAGCGCACTGTGGACGCGTTGAAGGCATCGCCGACGCGGTTGAAGCTGCCGGTGATCTCGACACGGTCGTCCTTGCGAAGGTCGCGCGCGTGAATCGCGGCACCCGTAGCATCCTCGGCCTGGTTCATGTCCACGCGGATCTCGTCGCGGCCGTCGTTGACGAACACGCGGTCCAGTCCCGGCTCTACGCGGGTCACGCGTCCAGCGATCGTGGTGACGTTGCCGCCGGGTGTCGTGGTCCCGCCTTCCTGAACTGAAGAGATCACGATGATACGGCGGGCAGTGACCTCGTCAGCCTGAGCCGCTCGCGGCTCCGCTTCGACGCGAATGCGGTCCCCGACCTCGAGGTTCGTGACGCGGTACGTCTCGCCGCGAAACGTGACAGGCGTGTTGCGATACGTGCGGACGGTGATCATCCTCCGCTGGGTCGTCACGATGATGATCCGGCCATCGTCTTCATTCATCTGGCGGATCGTTCCCTCCACCGAGCCACCGCTGGTGGGGACCGTGTTGGAGGACGTCCGATCGTCCATCGGCGTCGACACGCTGCTTGGCTCGCGAGTGGTCCCGACACCGACGGATCCTGCAGCCACATTTCGGCCGAGGAGCGTCACCCGCTCTGCCCTGATGACGCCCTGTCCGCGCTCGGAGCCGCGTACCTCGACGCGGTCTCCCACGCGGACGTTCGAGAGGCCGGAAGAGCCCTTGAAAATCTCCGGCTTGCCTCCGATCATCGTCCCGAAACCGTAGTAGACCGTGGAAACAGCGTCCGTTTCGATGGTGATGCGCGAGTCATCGTCGTACTCGATCTGCAGCCGGCTGCGGCTCTCATCGACGTCGACGACTGTCCCTCCGGCGGGACGGGTTTGCGCGAAAGTGGACGCTGCCGTGAGGACGAGCAGCATGCAGACTGCCGTGAGACGCAAAGGGTTTCTCATAGACATCTCCTGTTCTGGTCGGACAGACCGCAAAGGCGATGCCGTCGCGCCCGTCGGAGGGTCGGTCGCGCCCTCAGCGAGCTCGAGAACTGCCGGTTCCGCGCTCAGAGACCTTCCTCCCCGCAATGAAGCTTTGCTCGACCGCGCGATCGTCCCCCATGAAAATGAGACCGGCGAGGAGATCCTCCAGGGACGAAGCGTGCCCTGTGCGCAGGGCCAGCAGCGGCGTGGCGCTCAGATCGAGAAGCAGAAAGTCTGCTGACTTTCCCGGCTCGAGACTGCCCGTCTCGGCGTCGAGGCTCAACGCTCGCGCTCCACCGAGCGTCGCCAGGTACCAGAGATGAAACGGGCTGAGAGACACGTTCTGCACCTGCTGCACCTTGTACGCGTCGGCCATGGCATTGAAGAGGGAAGGCGTCGTACCCGCGCCGATGTCGCTGCCGAGACCGACGATGACACCCGCGTCGAGCACCCGGTGCAGCGGGAAGAGCCCGCTGCCGAGGAAAAGATTGGAGTTGGGACAGTGGGAGATGCGCGCGCCACGACGTGCAAGCAACTCCAGCTCTTCCGGCGTCAGCCAGACTCCGTGCGCGAGCACCGTGCGCTCCCCGAGCAGGCCATAGTGATCGTACACATCCGCATATTCGGCATCGGAGAACAGCTCCTGCACCCAACGCACCTCGCTACGGTTCTCCGAGATGTGGGTGTGTACCCACGCCTCCGGAAACTCGCGCTTGAGCTGGCCCGCAAGTTCGAGCTGCTCGGGGGTGGAAGTGGGTGCAAAACGGGGCGCGATCGCGTAACGCAGCAGACCGCGACCATGCCACTTCTCGAGAAGCGCGCGGCTCTCGTCGTACGACTGCTGAGGGCTCTTGTCGAGGAGGTACTCCGGAGCGTTCCGGTCCATCATCGCCTTCCCGATGATGCCGCGAAAGCCGCGGCTTTCCGCTTCCTCGAAGAAGATGTCGGTCGCCGTCGCATGAACGGTGGAGAAGATCAGCGCGGTGAGCGTGCCGTTCCGCAGCAGCTCGTCGTAGAACGCGCGAGCGACGCGACGGGCATGCTTTGGATCCTCGAACTTGCGCTCGGTCGGGAAGGTGTAACGGTTGAGCCACTCCAGAAGATGACCGCCATACGACCCGATCATCTCGAGCTGCGGCGCGTGCAGATGCGTGTCGATGAAGCCCGGCACGATCAACCTGCCTGCGAGATCGACGACCTCCCCTTCCGGCGCGTCAGTAAATTCGCCGACGCTGACAATGATCCCGTCGTCACCTACAGCAAGGTGCCCGTCCTCGAACCAGCGATACGACTGCTCCACGCCCGATGCGAACGGATCGCGAATGGGCGTAAAGATGCGCGAGCGGTAGACCCTCACGCCGGGCATTGTAACCAGTAGAGATGGCCACAGGTCCGCACGCCCCGTGCGAAGCGGCTGCCGCCGGCACGTTCCTGAAAGCGCAGGGCGATTGTCAGCCGCCGCAGGCGGCGAAAGGCGATAGCACCCGGCTTTAAGAAACTTGCAGTGTTGATGCGGCCTTGATCAGTGTGTCCACCAACTGATCGAGCCCGCGACAGCGGGCGTCAGAACTAGGCACCCGGCTCCAGCCGGTCCGTTGTTGCGTGGCGCGCGGCATTGTTCGACTC
>JANMSA010000475.1:0-5847 GCA_031388865.1 Acidobacteriota bacterium
CTACCCCTCGAGAGCCTTCTCCCCCGCACCGGGGGAGAAGGTGCCGAAGGCGGATGAGGGGGTTCCTCTTCTGGGATGACGAAGCCACGCGAGCGCGTTCACTCTCGCGGAGTTCCGCTCCCTGATCCTTCTTCTGCTCGCCACCACCATCGCCGCGCAGGATGTTTACGTTCCTCCGGTGCCGATCGGGATCGCGCGCGAGGGAAAGGTGCGGAGAGCGAGAACACCCATCGCCTTCCCCGACGAGAAGACGGAGTGGGTCCGCGTCCGCACGCAGCACTACGATGTGATCAGCAGCGCATCCGAGGAGGATACGCGGGGCATCGTGGCGGATCTGGAGACGCTGGTTTCCGTGCTCACGAAGATCTCGCCGCGCTTCCGTTCCGGTACCGTAGCCACGACTGTGCTCGTCTTCGCGGAGCGCAGGGACAGCCTCCCCTACTTCGAGCTCATGCTCGGCCGCGCAGACCCAGGAGCGACCGGTCTCTACGTCCGGCATGGAAACACCGGAACGATGTTCATCGACGCGTCGCGGCGTCGCGCCCCCATCGAGCGTACGGCGATGCATGAGCTCGTGCATGACCTGTTGCGCCAGACCGAGAACGTGCCGCCGCTGTGGATCGAAGAGGGACTTGCAGAGTACTTCGCCAGTGCGGAGATCCGCGCAGGCCGCGTCACCGCCGGGCAGCCGATCCGCTCTCACACGACGCTCCTGCGGCGGAGGCTGGCCATGCCACTCGCGCAGATGTTCACCGTCCAGCCCGAAACCGACGTCGCGTTGACGCCGATGTTCTACGCGCAAAGCTGGGCGGCGGTGGACTGGCTGATGCGGCTCGATCGCGACGCGTTTTTTCCCTTCCTCCAGGACGTCGAGGGCGGCGCGTCCGTCGAGGATGCACTCCTCACCCGGTATGGCAAGACGCTGCTCGAGATGGAGTCGGGCATCCGCACGGCGGGAGCGCGGCGGCTGGTCGAGCTGGCGGGAGAGCCTCGTGAGTCGCCCGCCCCGAGCCTCGTCGATCGCGCCAGCGTGCTCTACGAGCTGGGACGCTTCCTGAAGCATATTGCCGGAGCGGAAGAGGAGGCACAGCGCCACTTCAGCGAGGCGCTGCGCGTCGATCCGAATCACGCGCGAGCGCTCGCAGCGGTGGGCAGATTCGAAGAGGCCATCGCCGCGGGTCTGAACGACTCTGACGTCCATCTCTCGTATGCGGAGACGCTGCTCACGACCGCGCTCGGTGCGTTCGCCGGCGTTTTCGAGCCGAACGGGGACGATGCTGTTCAGTTTCGCAAGGCCAGAGCTCTCGCGGAGCGCGCTCTGGCCCTGGGAGCCGACGAGGGCTCCGCACGCGCAGCGATCGGGACCACCTTTCTCGTCGAGACCGATCTCGCGCCCGGGATTGCTCAACTGGAGCGCGCACATTCGCTGCTTCCGCGCCGCGATGACGTGTCGTTGAATCTCTTCGCGATGCTGCTCCGCACCGGATCCCGCGAAAAAGCGGATGCGTTGTACGCAAGGGTCTTCGCGAACGCGACGGACAAGCAGGTCGCCTTCGCCGCGAAGAATGTGCTGCTCATGTCCGAGGCGACGCGTGCGAATGATCTGGCGAGGCAGGGCAGGCTCGGAGAGGCGGCGAAGGTCGTTCGCGAGCTGGCCGCCGCGACCGCGGATCCAAACAGCCGGCGCGATCTCGAGGAGCAGGCCGCCGCGCTCGAAGCCACGGCAGCTGTCAACCGCCACATCCACATGTACAACGACGCCATCACACTCGCGAACGCCGGCAGGAACCGCGAGGCACTGAAGGCTCTCGACGAGCTGCTCCGCGTGGCGACGGATGCCTCAGTTGTGAGCGATGCGAGAAAGCTGCGGGCGGAGGTGCGGAAGCGGTGAGCGGGCGCCCAACGATTTTTCGGAGACGCGCACGCCACAGCTGTCCATGTTGTCGGTTGTCAGTTCTCTGCGCTGCCTCGCCCGATGCGCCCCCGGGGCAAGCGCCGTCCGGGCCGAGACGCGCAGACAACCGATCACTGGTGACCGACGACTGCGGGCACCCCGAGGCCCCCCGCGCAGGGAATGATCGAATCCCGCCCGCGTTGTGAGCGACGCATGCGACGGTGCGACATCCATCGCCTTCATCTCGTCACGTATGAGAACGGGATGAAGCTGCAGCAGACGCTGGTAGAGATGCGCCAGCGCGAGGAGATCCCGGACCAGCTCCTGCTCCTCGAGCACCCGCCCGTCATCACTCTCGGCCGCGGGGGAGACGCCACGAATCTGCTGGCAACGCCGGACCTTCTCGCGGCCCACGGCGTCCGCTTCTTCGAGACCACTCGCGGCGGGGACATCACGTACCACGGCCCCGGCCAGATCGTCGGCTACCCCATTCTCCACCTCGGCGAAGGCAACCGTGACGTGCGCAAGTACGTCACGAAGCTGGAAGAAGTGCTGATCCGTACCGTTGCGGAGTACGGCATCGTCGCGGAGCGAGCCGCGGGGAAGCGCGGCATCTGGGTGGGGAACGACAAGATCGCCGCGATCGGCGTGCGCATCGCCCGCTGGGTGACGTCGCACGGGTGGGCGCTGAACGTCAGCACCAGTCTCGAGCACTTCCGCCTGATCACTCCGTGCGGCCTGCAAGGCACGGGAGTGACTTCCATGGAGCGGGAGACCGGCCGCCAGGTGAGCGTGGACGAAGTCCGGGAAGTGCTCGCCGCAAAGTTCGCGGAGGTCTTCGAGCGCGAGCTCGTGTCGCGCGCGGAGTCCATCCGTCTCGTGAAGGTGCTCGTTCATGATGGCGATCGGGTCCTGCTGCTCCACCGCAAACCGGAGCGGGGGAACTTCTGGCAGCCGATCACCGGAACGATCGAGGATGGCGAGGCGCCACTCGACGCGGCTCATCGCGAGGTCCGCGAAGAAACCGGCCACGACGCCGCCGTCCGTCCACTCGACCTCAGGCAGTCGTTCATGATCGAGTCGCAGTACCTGCAGTCTCGCTATCCCTCCCCCGTCATCGCCAGCGAGATCGGCTACGAGACCCGGCTCGACGCGCGCCTCCCGATCCGCATCGATGAGGAGGAACACGACCAGTGGGGTTGGTTTACCCTCGCTGAGGCGTATGAGAGGATTCGGTGGAGCGACGATCGGGAGGCGCTGGGGAGACTGTCGTCGTTGTCGGTTGCCGGTCGTCAGTTGTGTGACAGTCGCGGCGCAGATGACGGGTCACGGACCATCGAAAACCGGGAACTGACGACGACGATGAGCACCGACCCCTCATGAACAAACGCGCAGGGATCCGCCCCGAATGGCTGAGAGTCCGCGTGCCGGGCAACTTTCAGCAGCTGCCGGTCACCCGGCTGATGAACGATCTCGCACTGAACACGGTCTGCCAGGAAGCGCGCTGCCCGAACATCTTCGAGTGCTGGAGCGCCGGCACCGCGACCTTCATGGTGCTCGGCGAGATCTGCACGCGCCGTTGCACCTTCTGCGCGGTCGGGCGTGGAGAGCCGCTCGCGGCGGACGCTGGTGAGCCGCAGCGAGTGGCAGAAGCGGTGGAGCGGATGAACGTGCGGCACGCCGTGATCACCATGGTCAATCGCGACGACATGAGCGACGGCGGGGCGGACCACGTCGCCCGGACCGTCTCCGCCGTTCGCGAACGGACCGGTGCGAATGTGGAAGTGCTCGCCTCTGATCTCGAAGGCAACCGTGGCGCATTGCGCGTCATCCTGGCCGCGGCGCCGGAAGTGCTTGCGCACAACATCGAGACGGTCCCCCGTCTCTACGCGCAGGTGCGGCCTGTCGCGAAGTACCGCCGTTCGCTGGACCTGCTCCGCTGGGCTCACGAGGAGCGCAATGAGGGCATGCTCACCAAGTCCAGCATCATGCTCGGCCTCGGCGAGTCGGAAGAAGAGATCCTCGAGGTTGCCCGCGACCTGCGAGAGGCGGGAGTGGATATCTTCACCATGGGCCAGTACCTCGCTCCGTCCGAGAAGAACCACCCCGTGCGCCGCTACTACACCCCTGAGGAATTCGCCGAGCTCGGACGCCGAGCCAGAGAGCTCGGATTCCACCATGTGGAGAGCGCACCACTCGTGCGGAGCTCGTACATGGCGCACAGGGCGGTTGGCGGTTGACGGTTGGCGGGGGTTCCGGCAGTTCGCAGTCTGCAGTGGCCAGTTCGCAGTTGGCAGGAAGCCCGCACCCGCCCAAGGTGCTTTGCCTACCGCCTACTGCAGACTGCCTGCTCCCCCCCGCCGCACTTCCGCCAACCGCCAACCGATCAAGATAGAATCCCCCCTCATGCCGCGCGTGACCTTCGCCGACGCAGACACGAGCGGCGAGTTTCCCGCGGGGAGGACGATGCTCTCCATCGCAGGGGAGCTCGGCGTGAAGTTGAGCCAGGTCTGCGGCGGCGATGGCGCGTGCGGGACGTGCAGGATCGAAATCGTCGAAGGGTGGGAGCACCTCACTCCTCCGACGCCCGACGAGACCTATAAGGAGCTCGAAGAACCGTACCGCTTGTCGTGTCAGGCGAAGCTGGTGGGGGACGTGATCGTGAAGGTGGCCAGGATCGAATGAAGTCCCGAGTGGCAGAGTCTGAAGGTGACAGAGAGAGGGACGGAACTTTCTCTGAGGCTTTGGGACTTTAAGACTCTGAGACTTGCGGAAGCGAACGGAGCGAAACAGATGACTGCAGTCGAAACCACCGCCCAGGCGGGATTGAGCCACCAGCACCTCGCCCTCATCTTTCAGTACACAGTCGAGGCGTACAAGGTCTTTCAGAAGCTGGCGGAGAACGTTCCCAACCCCATGTCCGCGAACATGTTCAAGCAGTTCGCGACCGACGAGCGCGAGAACCGCGACCTCATCGAGATGAAGGCCGCCGCCACCACCGGGAACCGCGTGCGCGTGACCCTCGGCGCCGACATGATCTTCTCCGAGATTCTCGAAGGAGAGCTCTCCTTCCGCGAGTCCTCGGAGTTTCTCATCTCCCGTGAGCGCACCATGCAGCGCAAGCTGCGCGAGCTGGTCTCGGCATCCTCCCCAGCCGATTTGGCGCTGCTGATCTATTTCGAGACCGTCAAGCGCGCACACATCGTCGAGCTCGAGCGCGAGCTGGAGCTCCTCAAGCATGATGCGGACTGGTGGAAGCGCGAAGACGCCGAGTGGCGCATCGTTCACGGCGTCGCCTCATGAACATTTCCCTCACCCCCTCGGCCGCCGAGCACCTGTCGCAGGACGCCGACGGACGCGTGCTGCGCATCGCCTTCACGACCGGCTGCGGCGGCTCCGGGTATCGGCTGAGCTTCGCGTCTGAACCGATGGACGGCGACGCGGTCACGGACATCGGCGGCGTCACCGTCGCCCTCGACAATATGTCCGCCTCGCGGCTCGACGGCGCCGTCATCGAGTACGACGCGGAGGAGGACGGATTCGTCCTCGACCATCCCGACGCCGTGACCGCCGTCTGGTGCGGATAGCTCGCGCGCTTCGCCGCGAGTTGTCAGTTCTCGGTTGTCGGTTGTCTGCGAGGTCTCGCCTGATCATCGCTCGCGCGAGTGCCCCAGAGGTTGGACTTCCAGACAACTGAGACCATGGCGTGGCGTACGAAGCCCGCGACGAGAGCGGCGAAGGAACCGTCGCTGGAGGCGGCGCGTACGGTAGCCGGTGGTGAGAGCAAAGCGAGCGACCACCGGACTGCATGAGCATTGGAGATCGACCCTGATGGGGTCGCGTACCGGTGGTCGCTCGCGTCGCGTGCACCACCGGCTACCCTACGGGTCGCCTCCAGCGGCCACCGCCTAGTGTGGTCTAGAGCTCGCACCAGCGAAAAGCCACAGACGACC
>JANMSA010000496.1:0-7961 GCA_031388865.1 Acidobacteriota bacterium
CTCCGCAGAGGGGAGAAGGTGCCGAAGGCGGATGAGGGGTCGCTCCCGTGCCATTCACCAGGCTCGTGCCGGCTGCGCACCGCGCGTCATCACCACTTCAAAGGCAGTCCTCTGCCGTTGACGGCTTGTAGATGACACTCCCGCCGAGTCCCCCGACTCACTCACGCATGCGGCGCGTCGCGACTCGTGAGAGCGGTCCCCCTTAGAATCGCGCGGTGACTCCCGACGAACAGCTGCTGGTGGCCGCGTTTGGTGGCACGAGCCGCGCCGTGGTGGCGTGGGACGACTGGTCGCGAGGTCGCGACCTGGCAAAGCTCGACGCGATGGAGATCCGGCTGCTTCCGGCCGTCTATCAGAATCTGCGGGACGCCGGGCGGCCGGACGGCGAGATCGCCCCCTTCGTGAAGGAGCTGGCGCGCTCGTTATGGGTCCGGACGCAAGTCCTGCTCCGCGATGCCGCGGCTACGGTCACTCTCTTGTCCCGCCATGACATCCACCCGGTCCTCCTCAAGGGCGCCGCGCTGGTCGCCGGCAGGTACTCAGATGTCCTGGCGCGGCCGATGTCCGACTTCGACCTGCTGGTCAAGCCCGCCGAAGCACTTGCAGTTACAGATCTCCTCGCCAGTGCCCATTGGCAACCCGTCATGCCCATGGATCGCCACATCGTCACGTACCGGCATTCCCTGCTTTTCCGCAAGCCCGGCGCAGGTTGCGATCTCCACTGGCGGACGCTCTGGGAGTCGCACGACGGAGAGGCTGACGATCGTCTCATGCACGAAGCGGAACCTGCCACGCTTCACGGCGTGGCCGTTCGGGTGCCTCGTCCCGAACATCTTCTGCTGCAGGTCATCGTCCACGGCACGCGCTCGTTCCACCCGGCGGTGCGATGGATCGGAGACGCGCTGGCTGTGTTGCGCAAGCGCGGCCATGATCTCGACTGGCTCCTGTTCGTGCGCGAGGCGGAGACCCGGCGGCTCGAGTATCCGGCGGGCGAGGCGCTCACGTATCTGGCCGCCCATTTCGACGCACTGGTCCCCTCGGATGTGCTCACTCATCTTGGCTCGCGTCGCGTCTCGCGAGCGCAGCGGCGGATGTACTTTGTCGGACCCCGCCCGCCGAAGAACGGAAAGCTTTTGTTCGCGCGAGCGGTTGCCTACGTCCTGCTCAGACGACCCCCTGCGCGAATGTCCCTATTGAAGCGGGCGGCCTGGACGCTGCGCAGCCTGCAGGATGTGCTCGCCGCGCCGACCCTCGCAGGTCTCGCCGTCGTGACTGCACAGAAGATTCTCAGGTTGATGCTTGCACGCAGGCAGGAGTGATCAGCACCCGGGCAGACGAAAGCGAACCAGGATCACCTCTTCTGCGTAGCCACGCGAGCGGAACTCCGCGGTCCCGCGCCTGAACCGGCGGAGCTGGCTGGCGCGCGCAGAAAGGTCGGCGCGCGGTACTTCGACCCAGCAGGCGCTGTAGGCGAGATCGCCTGACAGGACCAGAGACTGCGCCTGCGTGATCCAGCGGCCGTCGTCCAGACGCAAGGGACCAGTGGCTTTGCGGCTACCGCTGAGGAGGTCCCACGTTACAAGAGAGACGCTACTCGCCAGCTGGACCTCGTTCTTCCGAATGACGCCGCGACCTGTGACCAGCGCATGAATGGAACGCCCATCGGGAGTGAGCGCGAATCCGAGTGTTGCCGGCGCGGGGCCGAGCGTGCCCAGCTCGTCGCAAGTGAATGAGGATGGATTGAAGCGGAACAGGGTCGACGATTGCCAGGTCACACCGTAGAAAACGCGCTCGGCCGGATGCCACAGCAGTTTGCGCCACGACTCGCTGCGCGGCGTCGACGCGACGACGTCGATGGACGAACCGTTCCAACGGCCGATCCGTCCCTGGTCGTCGGACCAGAACACGTGCCCGGTGGCAGGCTCGATTGCGAGAGAGCGGCACACCCTCGACCACGAGCCGTCGCGCTTCGAGCCCGCCTCGCCCGCGCCCATGACCCGGCCATGATTGCGAAGCGACCGTCCGTCGAGATCGACGTCCAATAGAAAGCCGTTGGGCCATGTGAGAGCGAAGACTCTCCGTCGGACAGTGTCCGCGCTCATGGTGATGATTCCCTCCCCGGCAGGCGCCTGCACCAGCGGCAGAACGCCTTCGCGGCGGACTGAGAAGATCCAGCCGCCGGGATAGGGCGCGTACCCGGGAGCGGTGCCGGGCCTCTCCACGGTTGCCTGCGGATCGTAGTACCCGATGTGGGTCGCACCGATCATCTCCTCGCCGATCGGAACGAGGTCGGCGTGAACCTTACCCTGCGGGATGGCACGCATGCCACGCTCGGCCAGAGCTTCGGCGAGATCGGCCACGCAGCTCACCGCGCACGAAGAAGGGTCGAAGACGAACACGCGAGCGCCCGCGTCGAGGCTTTTCGTTCCAATCGCAAACCACACCATTCCGTCGGGCGCCACCGCCATGCCGTTGTAGGCCGCCTCCCCCTCCGGAAATCGCGGGTCGAACCCCTCCACCACGAGCGGCGCCCCGTGCTCCTTCTCGGAGCGAGCCGTTCCGCGCAGCCGGGCGCGCGCCTGCCGGAGCGAGAGGCGGATGCCGTCAAGCAGGCGGCCGGTCATCGGCATTCCGTCGTGATAGCGTCGCGCACCTGCGCATGCGCGTCCTGGTCTGGTCCGAGCTCTACTGGCCGCACATCGGTGGGGCTGAGATCTTCGTATCCAGACTGATGGCTTCGTTGCGCGAGGCGGCCGTCGAGTTTCTGGTCGTCACCTCGCACCACGACCAGGATCTGCCGGACGAAGATGTTCATGACGGCGTGAAGATCCTGCGGCTGCCATTCCGCGCCGCGATCGCCAGTCGCGACGTGAAAAGCTTTCTGCGCGCGACCGGACAAACGGCCGCCATCAAGCGCGAGTTTGCGCCCGACCTCATTCACGTCAACGCCATCGGCCCCAGCACCCTGTTTCACCTGCGTACTGCCGCCGCGTCGACCGCGCCGGTGCTCGTGACTGTACAGCAGGAGGTGCTCGCCTCGCAGGTTCGTGGATCGGCCACGCTCATGGCGCAGGTGATCGACTCGGCCGCGTGGGTGGTCGGCGTCTCGGACGCCGTCCTGCAACAGCTCCGCGCCGCTCATTCGATCGCAGCGCGCTCGTCGCGGATCTACAACGGCATTGACCGGCCCGCACTGGAGCCCGCACCCCTCCCTGAAATCCCTCATCTCCTCTGCCTCGGCCGCCTCGTCCATGCCAAGGGGTTTGACGTCGCGTTGCGCGCGTTTGCGCTGCTCGCTCCGCATCATCCCGAGATCCGCTTCACGGTTGCTGGTGACGGCGCGGCACGCGAGGAACTAACAGCCCTCGCGGTCGAGCTTGGCCTCGAGACCCGCGTCGTGTTCACCGGATGGATCGCGCCGGACGACGTGCCGTCACTGCTCAATGAGGCGAGCATCGTCGTGATGCCGTCGCGCCGCGAAGGGTTGCCGCTCGTGGCGGTGCAGGCGGCGCTCATGGCACGGCCTGTCATCGCCACGGCGGTTGGCGGGCTGCCGGAGGTGGTCATCGACGGCAGCAACGGGATCCTCGTTCCGGGAGAGGATCCGAGGGCGGTCGCGCAGGCGATTGAAGAGCTGCTGGGCGATCGGGCGAACGCGGCGGCGATGGGTGAACGTGGTCGCGGTCATGTGCAATCGGTTCTCGGATGGCAGCGCACGGTGTCGTCGTATCATGCGCTCTATCTCGCCATGGCTGGAAAAACCGCGACCGATGTTTGAACCTTCTGACTCCCTCGAGCCCGACCCGGAACGCGCTGTTGGCGAAGTCATCGACGGCGAAGCCATCATCATCAACCTCGTCACCGGCGTGTACTACAGCATGCAGGGAATCGGCGGCGAGATCTGGTCGATGATCTGCGAGCGGCGCAGTGCCCGCTCGATGGTTGAGGAAATCGTGGCTCGCTACGATGCCGATGCTGAACAGGTCCAACGCGACCTGGACGACGTGCTTGCGCAGCTCGCGGCCGAGGAACTCGTCCGCATCTCGGCCGATGCCTCGAGCGACGACGGAGCCGCCGCTGCGCTCCGGTCAGCGGCGAGGCAGAGATACAAGAAACCGTCGCTCGAGATCTACCGTGACATGCAGGAACTCCTCGCACTCGACCCGCCTGCACCCGGAATGAATCGCATCGCCTGGAAGGACGGCGACCCTTCCGGGCCGCGATGACGATCGGTGGCGACGAGCCGCAGGTGCCGGCGGATCGCATCGTGTCGCGCGTCGAGGAGTCCTTGTCGCGCGCAGCCGTCGAATGGCGTCGACTCACCATCGCCCACTCCGCTGTGGACCTCGCGATCGAAAGCGAGCTCGCACCGTTTCTCCTGCCTCCTTTCGCTCATCTGCAGTCGATCGCAAACAGGCCGCCCGATCTGCAGATCTCCGTTGCGACTCTGCGCGAAGAAGATGTGGCCGCATTCGATCTCGGCAGAGTGCCGGACAGCGGCCTTGTGATCGCTGCGGGTGCCACGGTCATTCACCTCCATCCGGACTCCGCGGTCGTCTTCGACCGCGGGTCTCGCCAGATGCACGCACTGTTGCGCTACAAGAGGGGTGTGGCATCGTGGCAACGGGCCAAGCCACTACAGCTGCCGCTCTCGATCTTCTTCGCCGATCGCGGGATCGATCTGGTCCACGCCGGCCTCGTGTCCCTGCGCGGGCAAGGGGTGCTGATCGCCGGTCCGGGCGGCTCCGGCAAGTCGACTCTGAGCGTCGCGTCCATGCTCGACGGACTGGACTTCCTCGGCGACGACTGTGTCGCTGTGAGTGCCGGCAACGGAAAATTCGAAGGCTTCAGCGTCTATGGCTCGACCGCGCTGGACCCCACGCACCTCGCTCGCTTTCCTGCACTCGCAGGGGTCGCTTCTCTGGCCAGCCGCAGCGATGAGAAGGCGGTCCTGCCCATCGCGCAGCACTATGCAGGCGGCGTCGCTTCGGAAACGACCATCCGCGCGATTGTTCTCCCGCGGGTGTCGCACGGCGAGCATGCGGTCATCCATCCGGCTTCGGGAAAAGAGGCACTGCTCGCGCTCGCGCCGAGCTCCATCCTCAAACGTGCCGTTCCGGCGGCTGCGGCACTCGCCCGTATAGCGTCCATGGTGCGTGGCCTGCCTTCCTTCCGGCTGGACATGGGTCCCGTCGACGAGGCTGGATCGCGGGTGCGAGAACTTCTGGAGGGACTGAGCTCGTGACCGCGCCACTCGTCAGTTGCATCATCCCGCTCTTCAACGGCGAGCGTTACATCGTCGAGACACTCGACAGCGTCTTTGCTCAGACGCATCAACCCCTCGAGGTCATCGTCGTGGACGACGGCTCGACCGATCGCTCCGCGGCGGTCGTTCGCGCATACCCCTCTCCCGTGATCTGCCTGCAGCAGCCAAACGCCGGCCACGCCGCGGCGCGCAATCAGGGCATCTCCGCAGCCAGTGGCAGTTTCGTTGCCTTTCTGGACGCAGATGATCTCTGGGCGCCAGAGAAGCTCACGCGCCAGCTCGAGAGGTTCACCGCCACTCCCGACCTCGGCGTCGTCTTCACTCACCTGGAGAATTTCTACTCGCCCGATGCCGCCCCCGCCGCGCGTCCGCAGGAAGACGCGTTCCGGCCCCTTCCCGGCTACAGCAGCGTGACCATGATGGCGCGGCGGGAGCTCTTCTCGAGCGTCGGCCTGCTCGACTCGACGCTGCAGCACGGCAATGACCGCGACTGGTTCTGCCGCGCCTCCGAAGCGGGGGTGAGGATGGAGATGTTGCCCGACGTGCTCGTGTCCCGCCGCCTGCACGCGACCAACCGCAGCGCCGCGCTGGGCAACAACAGCCGCGCCGAGTATCTGCGCATTCTCAAGGCCTCACTCGATCGGCGCCGCGCCGGGAAGGCCGAGGTTGCGCCGTACCTTTTTCATACCTCGCGCGAAGACTCATGAGCTTTCGCGGGGCGCTGCCCGACGCGCGCACGGCCGATCTCCTCGCAGCCGCTCTGCTCGACAGCAAGCGAGCGAGCGAGGCCTGGGCTCGCTGGAGCGGTGCAGTGCTCTCTCCACTCGTCGCGTTGAGGACTGACTCACTCGTGGCCCGGCCCCTGTTGCCCCTCCTCTACGACTCCGTCCGGCGCAACGCGTTGCCGGTCGATGACGAAATGCTCACCTATCTCCGCAGTGCGTATGTGACCGAGTCGCTGCGCAGCCGCGCTTATCGGGAGATCGTCGCGGAGCTCACGGCATTACTCACACGCTCCGAAGTCCACTTCCTGCTCGTCAAAGGCGCCGCCATCGGTGAGCTCGATTACGCCCATCCGGCGCTGCGCCATGCTCACGACATCGAAGTTCTCGTTCACGACGTCGCCCGCGTCGTCCGCGCATTGCATGGAAGTCGTTTCCAACCTGCCCGAGGCGACTTCGTGCACGATTCCGGGCTGCCGATCCGCGTTCACGAGCGGCTGTTCGCACCCTCGATGGATCTTGATGAAAGCATGCTTCGCGAATCGCCGCGGAGGCTGCCGGGCGGGGCTCCGACTTTGAACGCGGCCCACGCGCTCGCACTCACACTCATTCATGCTGGCCGCTCGGTATCGCGCGACTCCTGTCGCTGGGTCTGCGACGCACACGCGCTCGTTCACAGCAGCGCCGTCGACTGGTCCCGCTTCACCGCGGTGGTGATCGCGACCGGCGCGTCCATCACAACACACGCTCAAACACGCTGGCTGCACAAAGTCCTCGGCCTGCCCATTCCGGCGGACACGCTCGCGCAGCTTGCTGTGCGGGCGGGCAGCGCAGGGATCGCCGAGCAGGCGATCGCTTTCTTAGGGATCCATGCGCACCGGGTCCCGCTGCTGCGACGCTTCAGCCGGCGGGCGCTCCGATAGTGTTGATGGCGTGCGGCGCGTCGACGTGCAGGCCCCTCTGCGTCGAAGCGCCGTGGCGACGACTACTTCACTTCTTCACGTCCAGTCCGCAACATCTCTCATACACCGGATACGCCGGCCGCACCGGCGCGACGCGGGGGGTTTTCGTGAGCTCGGCCACGAGATACTCGACGGCGCGTTCGAGTTGCGTGTCCTTGCCTTTGCGCCACTCCGCCGGATCGAGCTCCACTTCCAGGTCCGGAGCGACGCCCTCGTTCTCCACTTCCCACTTCCCGTCCAGCCCATACACGGCCGCATCGGGCGCGGTGTAGCGGCCGCCGTCCATCAGTGTCGGGCCGGGAATCGAGGCCACCAGTCCGCCCCAGGTACGCGTGCCGACCAGCGGGCCCACCTTCATCTTCCGGAAGTACCAGGGCATCGCGTCGCCGCCGCTTCCGGCCATGCTGTTGATCAGCATCGCCTTGGGACCGTAGATCGCGCCGGCTGGTACGGGGACGTCCTTTTCAGCGTACCGGAAGGCGATGGCGCTGAGCTGAGGCCGAGTGAGCAGGTTCACCACGTAGTCGGCGAGCAGGCCGCCCTCATTGAAGCGCTCGTCTACCACCGCGCCCTCTTTCTCCGTCTGCACGAAGAAGTCGCGATTGAAGCTCGTATAGCCGCGATTCCCCGTGTCCGGAATGTAGATGTACGCGAGACGGCCGCCGCTCAGCGAGTCCACCCTGCGGCGATTGCTCTCGATCCACGCCCGCCGGCGCAATGCGGCTTCGTCGGGAATGGGGACGACAATCACGTCCCGGGCCCCTGAGCCATCGGGCCTGGACCCCACACGGATCGAGACCTGCTTTCCCGCGGTGTTTTCGAACGCCGCATAGACGTTCGTGTTCGCGGTCAGCTCGTAGCCGCCGACGGAGAGGAGGTATTCGCCGGCCTTCACCTGAACGCCGGGCTGCGTGAGAGGCGCTTGCAGCTCCGGATTCCAGTTCTCGCCGCTGTACACGCGCGTGAAACGGTACCGGCCGTTCTCGATGGCGAAGTCGCAGCCGAGGAGAC
>JANMSA010000530.1:0-4726 GCA_031388865.1 Acidobacteriota bacterium
CTCTCCTCGAAGACTTGAAGACTCGAAGACTCGAAGACTCGAAGGCCCGGAAATCCCGCGGGCATCCAACGTGAACTCCATCACTTCGATGCAGAAAGACAGGGACGGGTTCGTTCGCGTTCGGGGCGCGCGGGAGCACAACCTCAAGAACGTCGACGTCGACATCCCGCGCGACGCGCTGGTCGTCTTCACGGGAGTGTCGGGCTCCGGCAAGTCTTCCCTGGCCTTCGGCACGCTGTACGCGGAAGCGCAGCGGCGCTATCTCGAATCCGTCGCGCCGTATGCGCGCCGCCTGTTCGACCAGATGGGCGTGCCCCAAGTGGACGAGATCGATGGACTGCCTCCAGCCGTGGCACTGCAACAGCAGCGCGGCGCTCCCACATCCCGCTCCTCGGTCGGCAGCGTCACCACGCTCTCGAACCTCGTGCGCATGTTGTACTCGCGCGCCGGCACTTATCCCCCCGGCCTGTCCATGCTGCATGCGGAGGATTTCTCCCCGAATACACCCACCGGCGCGTGTCCGCAGTGTCACGGCCTGGGTCGCATCTACGACGTGACCGAGCGTTCGATGGTGCCGGACGACTCGCTCACCATCCGCGAGCGTGCGATCGCGGCGTGGCCGCCCGCGTGGCATGGACAGAACCTGCGCGACATCTCCGTCACTCTGGGCTACGACGTCGACAGCCCCTGGCGCGATCTGCCGAGGAAGGATCGCGACTGGCTGCTCTTTACCGAGGAGCAGCCAACGGTGCCGGTGTATGCGGGGTATTCGCCGGAGGAGACCCGACGCGCACTGAAGAAGAAGGAAGAACCGAGCTACCAGGGCACCTTCTCCAGTGCGAAACGCTACGTGCTGCATGCGTTCGCCACCACGCAGAGCGCGTCCATCAAGAAGCGTGTTGCGCGGTACATGGTCAGCGGCGACTGCCGCGAGTGCGATGGGAAACGGCTGCGCCGCGAGGCGCTTTCGGTCACCTTCGCCGGCTGCGACATCGCGGACCTTTCCGCAAAGCCGCTCGCTCGCATCGCGCACATCCTGCGTCCCTACGCCGACGGAACCGCGCCCGCGGAAAAGAAGATGGCCGTGCTTCATCCGGAGCGGGCCATCGTCGCGCAGAGGATCGCCCAGGACCTCGTCGCGCGCCTGACCGTTCTGCTCAACCTCGGTCTGGGATATCTCTCACTCGATCGCAGCACACCGACCCTGTCGCCCGGGGAGTTGCAACGGCTCCGCCTGGCGACGCAGGTTCGCTCGAATCTGTTCGGCGTCGTCTACGTTCTCGATGAGCCATCGGCAGGACTGCATCCGGCGGACACCGAGACGCTGCTCGCGGCGCTGGAGCAGCTCAAGAGCTCGGGGAACTCGCTGTTCGTCGTCGAGCACGATCTCGATGTCATTCGTCACGCGGACTGGATCGTGGATGTAGGGCCCGCGGCGGGAGAGCACGGTGGGGAGGTGCTGTACAGCGGTGCGCCGGCCGGTCTCGAGCGCGTGGAGAAGTCGCAGACACGCCGGCATCTCTTCGGGAAGCATCAGCGGAACGCTCGCACCCCACGGACGCCGAAGGGCTGGCTCACGCTGAGAGGGGTGACGCGCAACAATCTCCACCACCTCGACGTACGTTTTCCGCTCGGGGTGCTCACAACGGTGACCGGCGTGTCCGGCTCCGGCAAGTCGAGTCTGGTCAGTCAGGTCCTCGTGGAACTCGTTGCAGAACATCTCGGCCACGACATCGCTGTCCAGGAAGACGAGGCAGAAGAGCTGGAGCGCACCGGCGGGATCACCGGCGGCGAGATCACCGGCGGAATGGAGAACGTCCGCCGTCTGGTCCGCGTCGATCAGAAGCCGATCGGGCGCACGCCCCGCTCGAACCTGGCAACGTACACCGGTCTCTTCGATCACGTGCGCAAACTGTTCGCCGCGACGAAGACTGCACGCGCGCGCCGCTACGACGCCGGACGCTTCTCGTTCAACGTTGCGAAAGGGCGCTGCGAAACCTGCGAAGGCGAAGGCTTCGTGTTTGTCGAGTTGCTCTTCCTCCCCAGCGTCTATGCCCCCTGTCCGACCTGTCACGGCGCTCGCTACAACGCGAAAACGCTGGAGATCGAATACCGGGGCAAGTCCATCGCCGACGTCCTGGGCATGACCGTCGACACTGCCTGGGAGTTCTTCGCAGACGAGCCGCAGCTGTATCGCTCCCTCGGCGTCGTTCGCGAGGTCGGCCTCGGCTACATCAGACTGGGACAACCCGCCACGGAGCTGTCCGGTGGCGAAGCGCAACGCATCAAGCTCGCCACGGAGCTGCAGCGCATGCAGCGCGGAAACACGCTGTACATTCTCGACGAGCCGACGACAGGACTGCATCCCTCCGATGTGGAGAAGCTCGTCGCGCAGCTCGATGGACTGGTCGAGTCGGGCAACACCGTGGTCGTCGTCGAGCACGACATGCACGTCGTAGCGGGCAGCGACTGGGTCATCGACATCGGTCCCGGCGCGGGCGAGGAAGGCGGCAAAGTGATCGCTGCAGGAGCGCCGGAGGAAGTCGCCAAGGCCGCGCGGAGCCGCACAGCACCGTATCTCGCACGCTTCCTCCAATCGTGAGTTGGCGGTTGCGGTCATCGTTGTTGTCGGTTGTCAGTTGTCAGTTGTCGGTTGGCAGTCACCATCGGATCGTTTCGATCCCGCACGTCGTCTCAGACAACTGACAACTGAGAACCGACAACATCAACGGCCGCTCCACTGAGACGTTTCAACTATGTCGTCGGTTGTCTGTGGTTCCCGGTGAGCTGCAAGTGGCCGCAAGTTCGAGAACCCGCAGACAACTGACAACCGAGAACCGACAACATCAACGACGTACGCTTCAAAACTACTTGACGGTAACTTTGGCGCCGGCGTCTTCAAAGACCTTCTGGATCTTCGCGGCTTCGTCCTTGGACACGCTCTCCTTGATGACCTGCGGAGCGCCCTCGACGAGGTCCTTCGCTTCCTTCAGGCCGAGCGAGGTGACTTCGCGGACCGCCTTGATGACGTTGATCTTCTTTTCGCCCACTTCGGTGAGGGTGACCGTGAACTCGGTCTGCTCTTCGACCGGAGCGGCTGCTGCAACGGCGCCACCGGCGGCCGGAGCGGCAACCGATGCGGCGGCGGCGGAAACACCGAAGCGATCTTCGAGCGCCTTGACGAGGTTCGCCAGGTCGAGGACCGTCATCGTTTCAATCTGCTTCACGAAATCTTCAGTCGAAACTGCCATTTCAAGCCTCCAAACGTTTGATTAAAGAGTCAATCCCAAGCGAGCCTCGGCTGCCTCTAAGAGCAGATCAGGCCCGCAACAATTCGAACTAAGCGGTTGCTTCTGCTTCTGCCGGAGCTGCCTCGTCACTGCCGCCCTTCTGTTTGGCGATCTGGTCGAGCACGACGGCGATGTTGCGGATGGTGCCGTTCAGCACGACCGCCAGACCGCGAATCGGATGCTGCATGAGGTACAGGAGCTTCGCGAGAAGCTCATCCCGCGACGGCAGATTGGCGATGTTCTGGATCTCGCCTGCCGCCACGACCTGACCTGCCAGCAGTGCGCCCTTGAACTGCACGGTGGGGACGTCCTTGGCGAACCTGGTGAGGACTTTCGCCAGAGCCACCGGATCTTTGGTGTTGTACGCGACGGCAGTCATGCCGGCGAAGGTGCCCGTCAGCTTCTGGAGCGGCGAGTCCTTCACGGCGATGAGGGCCAGGGTGTTCTTGATGACGATGTACTCGGAACCGGTCTCGCGAACCTGCCTGCGCAGCTCGGTGACCTGCGGAACGGTGATGCCCTTGAAGTCGAGCACGAACGCGTTCGTGGCGGTGCCGATGCCTTCGGTGAAGGTGGAGATCGCTTCTGCTTTCTGAGTGCGATTCTTCATGGCGTCCCCTTACCCCTCAGCCTTGATCTCGCCCACGGTCGAGTCGATCTGCAGCGACGGGCTCATGGTGGAAGAGACGTACATCGAACGGACGTACTTGCCTTTCGCGGCCGGCGGCTTGGCCTTGCGAACGGCGTTGATGATCGCCGCGGTGTTCTCCTTCAGCTGCTCGGAGGTGAACGCGATCTTGCCGACCGGAACGTGAATGATCGACGTCTTGTCGACGCGGAACTCCACCTTGCCGGCCTTGATCTCCTGGATGGCTTTGGCCACGTCGAACGTGACCGTGCCGGTCTTCGGATTGGGCATCAGGCCGCGAGGGCCGAGGACCTTTCCGAGCTTACCGACGGAGCGCATCATGTCAGGAGTGGCGATGACCGCGTCGAAATCAGTCCAGCCGCCCTGGATCCTCTCGACCACGTCGTCGCCGCCCACGAAGTCGGCGCCGGCATCCTGCGCTTCCTTCTGTTTCTCGCCCTGCGCGATCACGAGCACGCGCTTGGTCTGTCCGGTCCCGTGAGGGAGCTGTGTCGTCCCTCGGACCATCTGATCCGCGTGCTTGGGGTCGACGCCGAGGAGCATCGAGAGCTCGACCGTCTCGTTGAACTTGGCGAATGCAATCTGCTTGAGCAGATTGAACGCCTCGTCCAGCTGATACGGCCGCTGTTCGACCTTCTCGGCCGCAGCACGATACTTCTTGCCGTGTCTAGCCAAATTGCCTCCTTGTAGTGTTAGCGGCTGGCTTTTCTGCCCGCCTCCTACTTTGGTTTGCCTCAGCTACGCGCTGAAGCGCCTTGGTGTTGCTGGTTGCTGGTTGCTTGTGGGT
>JANMSA010000570.1:0-13118 GCA_031388865.1 Acidobacteriota bacterium
ATCCGCGCCGGAGATCCCAATCACCGCGTCACCGTCACTGATGCCCACGTGGTGTACGTCAACCTCTGTGAGACTGTGAACCTATGAGCCTGTGAGACTCCCCCGTCTCCCTCGAAGACTCGAAGACTCGAAGACTTGAAGACTCGAAGACTCGAAGACTCGGAGACTCGGAGACTCGGAGACTCGAACCTACTGGTCGTACGCGTTCGTCTGCCGGCGGATCCGGGCTTTCTTCCCATCCTCACCGAGGTTGACGTACACCACGTGGGCATCAGTGACGGTGACGCGGTGATTGGGATCTCCGGCGCGGATGGCCTCGACCACGACCTTCGTCGTGATCGAGGTGTTGCCGATGCGCAGCGTCTCGGTCCAGAAACTCACCAGATCGCCGACCAGCACTGGCTCATGGAACACCACCTTGTCCATCGATACGGTGACCATGAACTGCAGACCCTGGCGGCGCGCTTCGATCGCGCCGGCCTGGTCGATGTACGAGAGGATCACCCCGCCGAAGATGGTGCCGTGCGCGTTGGTATCACGCGGCATCATGAGCACGCGGATCGCGGGCT
Organism: Acidobacteriota bacterium; assembly: GCA_031388865.1. Taxonomy (GTDB): domain Bacteria; phylum Acidobacteriota; class Thermoanaerobaculia; order Gp7-AA8; family Gp7-AA8; genus QHVT01. Next base: position 570 of record JANMSA010000570.1, read on the forward strand.
CATCCCACTTGGGTGAGATTCGTCCTTCGGTGGGTGACTCGGCCAACTACACCCCCGCCGGCGATGCAGGCGTCGTGGGGCGGGTGATGCTGTCGTTGATCTCCACCTCAGCACCCTTGCGCAGACGGCTGACGAGCACCGTTCGCAGCTGGCGCGCCTGCTGTTCGCGGAGGCGGTCTGCGAAGGCGATCTTGTTTTCGGTCAGCTCCTGCGAAGTCACTTTCTTCTGGTCCATCACCTGGAACACCACCGCACCGTCGGCGACCACGATGGGACCCTGGATGTCTCCGACCTTACTCTTCAGTGCGGCATCGACGAACTGCGACGCGTCTCCCGTCAGGCCGGTGATCGGACTCTGTCGATCGACGCTGGCATCCTGCGCCTGCCTGCCCGCTTTCTGGGCGATGGCGTCGAGCGTCGCCGCCCCGGCGACCAAAGGCGCGAGCTGCGCGCGTGCTGCCTCACGACCCTTCTGCTGCTTCACGTCCTGTTCGACGCGCTCGCGCACTTCGGCGAGCGGCGAAACGCCACCCTCCCGGTTGCCTTCGACGTAGGCGATGGCGATTCCCTTCGAGGTCCCGACAGGGTCGCTGACGTCGCCATCCTTCGCCGAGAAGATCCACTGCGAGAGCGGGGCGTTGTTGCCCAGACCACCGATCGCTTCCGAGCGGCCGATCCAGCCAGCATCGTTCGCGGTCAGGCGACCGGTGCCAAGCGCTGCAAACGCTTCCGCAGTGGCCGGCTTGTTCTGCTTGATCGCCGCGTTGATCCGGTTGATCTCCGAACGCGCGACGTCCCGCGACATGTCGTTCGCGGCGCTGGCTGCAAGCGCCGGACGCGCATCTTCGAACGGCTGGACTGTGGCCCCACGACGCTCGACCACTTTCACGATGTGATAGCCATACTCCGCCGACTTGATGGGATCGCTGATGGAGTTCAAGGGGATCGAGAAGATTGCGCGCTCGAAGGTCTCCACGGTGCGACCCATGTCCACCCACCCCATGTCGCCCCCGTTGCCCGACGACGACGGGTCTTCAGAGTTGGCCCGGGCCAGCGCCGCGAAATCCGCACCACCGCGGAGCTGCTGGACCAGCCCCTGCGCTTTCGCGCGCGCCGCGGCGTCTGCCTGGGGCGTGGCGGCCGGATCCGACTTTACGAGGATGTGCAGCACGTGCGCTGCTCCTGGACGCTTGTAGTTGTCTTTGGTGTTCTCATACAACTTGCGCAGCTCCGGCTCCGTCGGCTTGATCTCGGAGCGGATCTTCGCGAAGTCCGCGAGGATGTAACGCACCTTGCGCTGGTCGCTGTGAGTGTAACGGGCCTGATTCTGCCGGTAAAACGCATCCGCCTCGGCCGGCGAGACCGTAACGCTCTCGCTCGCCGCAGCAGGCATCAGGACGTAACGCACTTTGGCGCTCTCGTTCACGCGGCGGTACTCCGCTTCGACGGCTTTCGGGGAGACCACCACTGAGTTCTGCAGAGCACTCTCCATCTTCTTGAGGGAGATGTCGCGGCCGAGGTCGGCTTCGAATTCAGCGGCGTTTGCGTACCCGAGCGGACCGGTGATGTAGCGGTTGTAGAGCTCCATGCCAACGAACTTCCCGTTCTCGGTGAACGTGGGGATGGAGAGAAGCTTCCTGCGGACTTCCTCAGGACTGGCTTCGAGGTTCAGCCGCCGCGCTTCCTGGCCGAGGAGGCGCTGGTCGACGAGCATGTCGATGACCTGCTGGGGAAGGTTCAGAGCCTGCGCCATCTCGGGCGTGTACTGCTGCCCGAACTGTTGCTGGTACATCGACTCGACATTCTTCAGCGCGCGGTAGTACTCGCTGTAGGTGATCGTTTCACCGTTCACACGCGCCGCGTAGTTGAGAGCATCATCGCCGCCGGTGCCGCTGCCGAATCCTCCGCCTCCGAGACCCATGTCGATGAAGACGAAACCGAAGATGAACGCCACAATGACGGCCAGGAGGACCCACTTCAGGTGATGAAAGCTGTCGCGCATTACTTTGAGCATGGAACTACCTTTCGCGGGGCCCTTGGGATGGACCTGGCCGACGCGGAGAAAAAGCGGCGCAGTCTACCTATTCCCGGCAGCAGGGGGCAACCTCCGTGTTCCCTGTGCTATAAACCTCGGGGCGCGTGGATAGAGCGCAGGGGCGAGAGGAGACGACGGATCGATCTCCTCTCGCCCTGCGCCCTATCCGCCGCGTCCTGTTCGGAATGGCCAGGAAACGAGTCACCGGCGCGGATATCGATTGGTATCTGATCTCCATCGATCGGCTCAAGCAGATCGGTCTCGTTCTGCTTCTTCTGGTGCTGGCCGGTTCCGGCTGGTGGTTCTGGCGTAACCAGAAAGCGAACCCCCGGACCAAGGCGGAGTCCGCCATCGCGTCCGCCCGACAGGCGCTGAATGCGCTGGCCGGGTCGGTGGATTTCAACGCACATCGCACCGAGTTCAATCGCGCGCAGCAGAAACTGGATGCGGCCACGACGCACTTCAACGCGACCCGCTTCGACGATGCGCACAACGTTGCCGTCGAATCCCAGACGATCAGCCGCGGGGCGATGAGCGGCGCCGGGGACCTGGAGAGTGACGCGCAGTTTCTCACCGTGGAAGGAGACGTGAAGTTTCAAAAAGGCGCCGCTGGTGACTGGAAGGATGCCGATCCCCGCACAGCGCTCATCAATGGGGATTGGGTAAAAACGGGTGACCGCGCCTCGGCGGAGCTCATCTTTGCCAGCGGAACGCTGTACACCGTCGGAGCCAACGCACTGCTCGAGATCTACTCCGCGGTCGCTCCCGGCGCGACCACCAAGACCAACGCGGTAAAGATGCGCGTCGGATCGGTCGAAGTGGCGACCACCACCGAGTTGTTCACGGTCCGCACCCCTGGGACGCAGGTCGTGGTCGAGTCGCAGTCGGTTACCCAGGTGGGCGTGGACCGCAAGTCCGCGACCTCCGTGGTCAATACCCGCGGCGCCGCGTCTGTGGCACCCGAGAAAGGGGGTCCCGCGATCCGCCTGACCACGGGAGAGAAAGTCAGCGCGACCGCGGAAGGAACCATCTCGCCCGTGAAGAAGCTGTCCATGCCGCCGGCAATGCTCTCGCCCGGGGACAACCAGGTCTTCCAGCTCTCTCCCGATCTCACCGTACAGATGATGTGGCAAACACAGCCCGGCGCGTTGGGGTATGTGTTGCAGGTTTCCCGGTCGCGACTCTTCTCGACCCAGGAGATCAACAAGAGGATCGATAAGACATCCGCGGTTGCGGGAGTGACGCAGGAAGGCTCTTTCTACTGGCGGGTGGCATCGGTTGGTCCCGACGGAGACGTCGGTCCGTTCACCCCCTACCGCCGCTTCCGGGTGGCGGGCGGCACGAAGTCCCCTGCGGACGGTCAGGACCGCGCTGCGCCCGCGCTGCGCATGAAGGCGCCTTTCCACGTCGGAGGGCAGTTCTACACGATCGCCGGCACGACCGAGTCGGGGGCCACGGTGTTCATCAACGACGAGGAAGTAGACGTCGAATCGAATGGGGCCTTTCAGAAGCTCGTGGCCTTCGAGAAAGTCGGCCGCAACGTGGTGGTCATCAAAGCCGTCGATTCCGCGGGCAATCAGAAGGTAGAATCTCAGGTCGTCATCGTCGAGGAATAGTTGGCGGATGCCGGTTGTCGATGGGCTCGAAACCATCGACTGCGCTGGCTGTGCCGGTCTCCTCGCCAAGCGCCAACAGGCATCCAAAGACAACTGGTTCCCGTTTTGCAGCGCGCCCGCTCGTCGCGGGACGCACACTCAACCAAGGAAAAAGAACAATCGAATGGCTTTGAAATCGCTTCTCTCGATGTTCTCGAACGATCTCGCGATCGATCTCGGGACAGCGAACACGCTCGTCTACGCAAAGAACAAAGGCATCGTCGTGCGCGAGCCGTCGATCGTCGCGGTCAACAAGATCAACAACCAGGTCGAAGCGGTCGGCAAGGAAGCGAAGGAGATGCTCGGCCGCACGCCCGGCAACATCGTCGCCATCCGGCCGATGAAGGATGGCGTCATCGCCGACTTCGAAGTGACGGAGAAGATGATCAAGTACTTCATCGAGAAAGCGCACGGAAGGCGCTTCCTGGTGAAGCCGCGGATCGTGATCTCGGTCCCTTCGGAGATCACCCAGGTCGAGAAGCGCGCGGTCAAGGATTCCGCACTGCGCGCCGGGGCGACCGAGGTCTACCTCATCGAGCAGGCCATGGCCGCGGCCATCGGCGCGGGGCTGCCAATCACCGACCCCACCGGCAACATGATCGTCGACATCGGGGGCGGCACGACCGACGTCGCCGTGATCTCGCTGGCCGGCATCGTCTACTCGCGCTCCGTGCGTGTGGCCGGCAACGAGATGGACGACGCCATCATTCAGTACATCAAACGGAAATATAACCTTCTCATCGGCGAGCGTACGGCCGAGCAGATCAAGATGGAGATCGGCTCCGCGTTCCCTCTCGACGAGGAGATGACCATGGAGATCAAAGGCCGCGACCTCGTCGAAGGCGTCCCGAAGACTCTCGTGGTCAGCGACGAAGAGATCCGCGAGGCACTGTCCGAGACCGTGGCTACGATCGTTGAAGCGGTGCGCGTGGCCCTCGAGCGCACGCCACCCGAGCTCTCCGCCGACATCATGGACAAGGGCATCATCATCGCCGGCGGCGGCTCGATGCTGAAAAATCTCGACCGGCGACTGCGCGAGGAGACCGGTCTTCCCGTGACCCTCGCCGAGGATCCTCTCGCATGCGTCGCACTGGGGACCGGGCAGATGCTCACCGATTTCAATCTGCTGCGCAAGATCTCGATCGAGTAGTACAGTTGTCGGTTCTCCGTTGTCAGTTGTCTGTGAGTCATCGCCCGGACGGGAAATCACAGACAACCGACAACCGACAACGCCGCATGGCAGGAATCCTGCTGAGTCTCGTTGGCGAAAACCATGGCTGTTTCGACCGACGTCATTCCGCGCCGACCTACGCTCCTGTTCATCGTCGTGCTCCTGCTGCTGCTCGCTCTGATGAGCATCAGCAGCCGGACCCGTTATCTGGGTGAGACACGGACCATGTTCGAGCGAACGGTCATGACCATCTTCTCGCCCGTGCCGAAGTTCGTGAACTGGGGCGGCGGTACGCTGCAGGACATCCACCACGGCTACATCGACATGCGCCGGGCCGTCAGCGAGAACGCCGACCTGCGCCGCAAGGTCGGCTCGCTCACCAGCGAGAATCTCAAGCTGCGCCAGTCCGGCAGTGACCTGCGCAGGCTGCGCAGCCTCCTTGCCTACTCCGAGCAGTTCGACTTCGAGACTTCGATGGCGCAGACGATCATGCTGGACACGGCGGGCCGTTTCAAATCGATCATCATCGATCACGGTTCCGCCGACGGCGTACAGGTCAACGACGTCATTGCGAATGCGAGCGGCCTGGTGGGGCGGGTGGTCCTGACCACCAAGGACCTGGCCAAAGTGCAGCTGGTGACCGACAACAACTGTTCGGTCGGCTCGCTGGTCGAGCGGACGCGCCGGCAGGGAATCATCCGTGGCACGGGCGGCGCGGGCATCAACCTCCTGGACATTCCCTCGCTGGCCGACGTGCAACCAGGCGACCGGGTCCTCACCGCCGGCATCGACGGCGTCTATCCGAAGGGCATCCCCATCGGCACCGTCGTCCGCTCGGAACCGGGCCAGTCGCTCTTCAAGACCATCACCGTGAGGCCGGCGGTCGACTTTGGCTCCATCGAGGAAGTGATCGTGATCCACACGCGGAAGATCCCGCCCCAGGTAGTGAGGTACGTACCTTGAGGTGGCTCCGGTTCGTGATCGGGCTGCTCTTCGCCCTCACTCTTCACTCGCTGCTCGACAGCTTCTATCCGAACGCCCTGGCGTTCTTCAATCCGTACGTGATCCTGGTCATCTACTACTCGATGGGCGGCAACATCCTGGGCGCCATCGCCGCTGGTGTGCTGGCCGGCTTCGTTCAGGACGCCTTCTCGAACGCACCCTTCGGTCTGCACGCTTTCTCGCTGACGGTGTGCGCCTACGTGGTGTCCTCCATCAACGCACGCCTCGCTCTGCGCGGCTCCCTTGCCTTCGGCGCCTGCCTCGGCGGTGCGGTAATCGTCAACGAGCTCGTGATCTATGTTCTCGTGAACCTGCTCATGAAACAACGGATCGAGATGTTCGAGCAGGCCCTGCTCGTGAAGACGATCTTTACGGTACTTTTCGGAATGCTCGTCTATCAGATGCTGACTTTGTTTCTACGCGAAGAGCCGATCGAAGCGACGAGGAGCAAGCAGGCCTGGTAAAGCCGTTGCTTGCTGCTGCTCGCTGGTTGCCTGCGGCGCTCCGCAAGTAGCCAGCAACGAGCAACCAGGAACCCACTATGCGTGTCTATCGCGACGATCAGAAGTTCCTTCAGTTCCGTATCAACACCGTGCTCTGGGGCATCGTGGCGGCGTTCGTGTTTCTGGCCGGCTCGTTCTGGTTCGTGCAGGGCGTTCAGGCGGAAAAGTATCGCGGCCTCTCCGAGGCCAATGCGCTGCGCGAGATCGTGATCCCGCCGAAGCGCGGCCTGATCATGGACCGCCACGGAAAGATCCTCGCGGACAACCAGCCCGCCTACAAGCTGGAGGTCGATCGCGTGGTCATGAAGCCGCTCCTCAAAGCGGACAAGCAACGCCGCGAGAAGGTGGCCGGGTTCCTGGCTCAGGTGCTCCAGCGGCCTCCTGCCGAGGTCCTTGCTCGGTGGGAGAAAGAAGCAAAGGAAACGTCTTTCCAGCAACCCTTCACCATCGCCGACGACGTGAGCATGTCTCAGCTCGCGGCGGTCCACGCGGCGTCCATCGTCTTCCCCGAGCTGAACGTCGTCCCGGTGCAGCGTCGCAACTACCCGTACGGCCCGATGGCCGCTCACGTGCTCGGCTTCATCGGCGAGGTCAATGACAAAGACATCCGGCAGAACCGGGAGCTCGTTCAGGGTGAGCTGATCGGCAAACGGGGCGTCGAGCTGATGTACGACCCCTACCTGCGCGGCCGCGGCGGCGCAGAGTACTGGGAGTACGACGCTGACGGCCGCCGCCTCAGCGAGTACATGCCCGCGAAGAAGCAACCGGTGCCCGGCGACAACATCTATCTGAGCGTGGACTTCGAGCTTCAGCGCCGCGCCGAGCAGTACTTCGTTGAGAACGAGATGGTCGGCTCCGCCGTCGTGCTGGACCCGCGCAACGGCGAGGTGCTGGCGATGGTCTCCTCCCCCGCCTACAACCCGAACGTCTATTCGAAACGCTTTACGGGAGATGTGTACAAGACCATCACCAGCAACCCCTTCAAGATCGAGCTGAACCGCGCTCTCCAGGGGCTCTACTCGCCTGGCTCCGTCTTCAAGATCGTCATGGCCATGGCCGGTCTGTCGGAGGGGGTGGTTGACCCGTCCACCAGCTTCAACTGCAGCGGCAGCGGCGCCTTCTCTGGACGGCGCTTCCGCTGCTGGAAGAAGGAAGGACACGGCGAGGTGAACGTCGCGCGCGCGCTCAAGGTCTCCTGCGACATCTATTTCTATAACACCGGCGGTCGCCTTGGCGTTGATCGGATCAATCAATACGCCCGCAAGCTCACTTTCGGGCAGATCTCCCACATCGACCTCGACGGTGAGCGTGCCGGCATCGTCCCCTCCACCAAGTGGCGGGCCGACCACCCTGTCCGCGGCGACGCAAAGTGGTATCCGTCCGAGACGATCTCCGTGGCCATCGGCCAGGGACCATTGATCGTGACGCCGCTCCAGGTCGCGAACATGACTGCTGCGGTCGCTAACGGCGGGAAGGTCTTCCAGCCCCATGTCGTCCGGTACATCGACCGCGTGCAGAGGGATGGTTCCTATAAGCGTTTCAGCGTCCCGAGCCGCGTACTCAGTAAAGTGGCTCTCTCCGAGCCGGCGCTGAAGGCCGTGCGCCAGGGACTGTGGGCCGTGGTCAACGAGCAGGGCGGCACGGGGGGGAACGCGCGCGTCGAGGGGCTCGACGTCTCCGGAAAAACCGGCAGCGTGCAGGTCATCGCGTACGCAGGGTGGATCAAGGCTACCTCTCTGCCGTTCAAGTTCCGCGATCATGCCTGGTTCGCAGCGTTCGCACCCAGAGACAACCCGCAGATGGTGGTGGTGGTGTTCGTCGAGCATGGGGGCGCAGGTGGTGCTGACGCAGCTCCGCTGGCGAAGCTGCTCTTCGAGTCCGGCTTCCGGGACAAGGTGCAGGGCGCACGTCTCGACCTCCGCAATCCTGAAACGCTGGAGCAGATCCGGGAAGGGGAATTGCCTCTTCCGAGCACACGATGATCTTTCGAGAACGCGGCCCTAACATCGACTGGAACTTTCTGGGCACGGCCGTCGTGCTGGCCTGCATTGGCGTGCTGCTCGTCTACAGCGCGACCTTCTACGGGGATCCTTCGCTGACGATCGCGAAGAAGCAGATGCTGTGGGTGGCCATCGGCATCGCGCTGATGATCGCGTTCATGGTCGTCGACTACCACGTTCTCTTCGACATCGCCCCGATCCTCTATGGAGTCGGCATCGCACTTCTGCTCTACCTGATGATCTTCGGCAGGCTGACAGCGAACGTACGTTCGTGGATTCACATCGCGGGATTCCAGTTCCAGCCGTCCGAGTTCATGAAGATCTTCACAGCGCTGATGGTGGCGCGCTTCTTCGACTCCAACGATCGGGCATATCTCGACGCACGGTCGTTCCTCACGGTCATGGGCATCATCACCTTGCCCGTGGGCATGATCATCATCCAGCCCGATTTTGGTACCGCCGCATCGTTCTTCCCGCTCTATGCCGTGGCGATGTTCTTCGGCGGGATCCGTGCGCGGGTGTGGGTGGCGATGATCCTCGTCGCCGCCCTGGCTTTGCCGGCAGGATGGTTCCTGTTCCTCAAGCCGTATCAGAAGGAACGCGTGATGATCTTCATGAACCCGGAGCGCGATCCGCTCGGGTCGGGATATCAGGTCACGCAGGCGAAGATCGCCATCGGCTCGGGCGGAATCCACGGCAAGGGATTCCGCCACGGCACTCAGGGCAAGTTTGGCTTCGTGCCCGAGCACCACACCGACTTCATCTTCGCGGTCCTCGGCGAGGAATGGGGCTTCATCGGGGTCATGATCGTGCTCGGGCTCTATCTCTATTTCGTGATTCTGGCTTTGACGTTCGCGAAGCACGCGCGTGACCGGGGAGGCACGTTCCTGATCATCGGGCTGGTCGCCTTCTTCGTGTTCCACATTCTGATCAACGTCTCGATGCAGATCGGAATCCTGCCGACGACGGGCATCCCGTTGCCACTGATCTCCTATGGGGGCTCGTCGACGATGATGTTCTTCATCGCCATCGGTCTGATCGCGAATGTGGAGATGCGCAGGTTCGTGAACGCACCTTGAACTGAGCAGCAGGTTCATAGTTCATAGGTTCAGAGTCTCATAGCCGAGTGACGCAAGTACCTCTATGAGCCCATGAATCGATGAGCCTATGAACCTGTGACCGACGGAGGCGACACTCGCGACGCCCGCTACTCGTCGCGCTCCCACTTGTAGATGTCCCGGCGGTCCTTCTTCGTGGGACGTCCTGCGCCCCGCTCCCGCACGGTCGCCATCTTCTCCATGTTGGTTCGGGCCGGGGTCTCGTCGATGTACATCCCGCGTGCGTCGTCCTTGGAGACGTTTCCGGTCGGGAGAGCCTGCACGACGATGCGGCGGTAGTGATCGGCGCCGTCGTAGAACTCGACGACGTCGCTCTCATTCACCGCGGCGGACGGTTTGACGCGCAAACCGTTGATCTTGATCTTCCCCCCTTTGCAGGCTTCCGTTGCATCGGCGCGGTGCTTGAAGAGGCAGACCAGCTTGAGCCAGACGTCGATCCTGTGGCGTTCCATGGTTTCGGCCGCAACTTTTGTATAATCAGCCCCTTCGGAGGAAGGCCATGATCAAGGCGGACATCGTCAACAAAGTCGCGGAGACATCGGATATTTCCCGCGTCAAGGCGGCTCAGGCGGTCGATACCGTGATCGAAGGCCTGCGCAACGCGCTCGCGAACGGACAGCGGATCGAGCTCCGCGGGTTCGGGGTCTTTCAGGTCAAGCAGCGCAAGAAGGGTATCGGCCGCAATCCAAAGACCGGCGTTGAGGTCAAGATCCCGCCCGGCAACACCATCCGTTTCAAGCCCGGCAAAGAGCTCCGGAATTTGCTGTAGTCCGGCCGTCTGCCTCCAGCGGTCAGTGGCTCGGGAGCCACGGGTTCCACTGACTCATGACCACTCTCACCCGCTAGAATGCGCGCGTGTTTCCAGCGCAAACCGTCCTCGTCCTCGACTTCGGCTCCCAGTACACCCAGCTGATCGCACGCCGGATCCGTGATCAGCGCGTGTACTCCGTCGTCCATCCGTTCGACTACTCGATCGCGAAGATCCGCGAGCTCGCGCCGAGGGCCATCATCCTCTCGGGCGGTCCGCAGTCTGTCTACTCCGACTCCGCACCTTACTGCTCACGCCAGGTCTTCGACCTGGGCGTTCCCATCCTCGGGATCTGCTACGGAATGCAGCTCACCGCGTACTTCCTCGGTGGCCGCGTGGAGGCGGCTGCGGAGCGGGAGTACGGACGCGCGGAGATCGACGTCATCGCAGACTCCCCGCTCTTCGCCGGCACACCAGAGCACCAGAAAGTATGGGCCAGCCATGGCGACCGGATTCTTGCCGAGCCGCCCGGCTTCCGGCGCATTGCCACTTCCCCCAACGCTCCGATCACCGCATTCGAGAACGTGGAGCGGCAGTGTTACGGCATCCAGTTTCATCCCGAGGTGACGCACACGGAGGCAGGGACCCGGATCCTGCAGAACTTCCTCTTCGACATCGCGCACTGCGAGGCCTCCTGGGACCTCGGCGATTTCCGGCGCAGGAAAGTCGAGGAGATCCGCAGAGAGGTTGGTGAGCGTCGCGTGATCGTCGCCGTGAGCGGGGGGGTCGACTCCACCGTCGCCGCGGTGCTCGTGGCGGAAGCGATCGGTGATCAGCTCACCGCCGTCTTCGTCGACAACGGCGTCCTTCGCAAGAACGAGTCCTTGCAGGTCGGCTCCCGTCTCAGCGATCGCCTTGGGCTGCATTTCGTGCAGGTCGACGCGCGGCAACGTTTCTACGACAAGCTCCGCGGCATCGAGGATCCCGAGGTCAAACGGAAACGCATCGGTAACGAGTTCATCGCCATCTTCGAGGAGGAAGCGAAACGCATCGAGGGTGTGGAGTTCCTCGTGCAGGGCACGCTCTATCCCGACGTCATCGAGTCCGTGTCGATCAAGGGCCCGTCCGCGGTCATCAAGACGCACCATAACGTCGGCGGTCTCCCCGAGAAGATGGGCCTGAAGCTCATCGAGCCCGTGCGCGAGCTGTTCAAAGACGAAGTGCGTCAGCTCGGACTGGAGCTGGGTCTGGAAGAGGAGTTCGTGTGGCGGCATCCCTTCCCCGGTCCCGGCCTGGCCGTCCGAATCCTCGGCGAGGTCACCGCAGAACGCGTGGAGATCCTTCAGAACGCCGACGAGATCGTGATCGATGAGATCCGCGCGGCAGGTCTCTATCGCGAGATCGCGCAGGCGTTCGTGGTGCTGCTGCCGGTGAAGAGCGTCGGCGTCATGGGCGATGAGCGCACTTACGAGAATGTCTGCGCGATCCGCGCCGTCACGACCTCGGACTTCATGACGGCCGACTGGTACCGCATGCCCCACGATCTGCTCGACCGGATGGCCCGGCGCATCGTGAATGAGGTGCGAGGGATCAACCGCGTGGTCTACGACATCTCGTCCAAGCCGCCGGGCACGATCGAATGGGAGTGAAAACGGGTTCGTGGGATCCATCGAAACTGTCCACTCCTCACCAAATGTGCACAGTCCTCATCCGGGTGCCGCCGGTTCTGCATGGGCACCAACCCTCTCGCCGGACCGTCGTTCAACATCGGCTACGCCGGTGCGTCCGCTGGACGGAGTGCGGCCTTCCTCAACGTGCAGGCCGACGCGTCGGCCGACGCACCGAATCCGTCGATGCGCTTCGCGATCGCCAACTCCACCAAGATGATCATCGACAATGAGGGCTTCGTCGGCTTCGGCCCCGTCACGAATCCAACGTTCCCGATCCAGCACGAGAGCGGCGCGCACCTCACCATCGCCGGGGTCTGGACGAGCGGTTCGCCTACAGGGTCGACCCCAGTGATCCTCAGGTTGGATTCATCGCTGAAGACGTGCCGGAGATCGTGGCCCAGCCGGATCACAAGTCGCTGAATTCGATGGAGATCGTCGCAGTCCTGACGAAAGTCGTGCAGGAGCAACAGAAGACCATCAACGAGCTCTCCAGGAAAGTCGAGCAGCTCTCCAGCTCGCAGCAGTAACCCGATCGAACGAATCGAAACCCAGAACGGCCGGCGGAAACGCCGGCCATTTTTTTGCCTCGGGAAAAAGCGGGGGGCGCGACCCGGAAAAGCCGCGCCCCCCTGAGAAGCAGATGATCC
>JANMSA010000583.1:0-2538 GCA_031388865.1 Acidobacteriota bacterium
CATCGTCGTGTCTTCTTCCTGGGTGAGCACATCCTCGGTGACGAGCTGCTCGTGGATCTCCACCCCGTCGAGCGTCCAGCCATGAGAGCGGGCCACCGCCTCCAGCTCTCTTTTGGTCTCCGACAGCGTGATGTAGAGAGCCTTCTCGCCGAGCCTCACGCCCTCCAGAAGGAACTGCATCGAGAGCGTCGTCTTTCCGGCACCGGGATCGCCCTGGACGAGGTACACGTGTTCTTTGGGAAAGCCGCCTCCCAGGATGAAATCCAGCCCCGCGATCCCCGTCGCGGCGGTCGGTTCCTTGACTGCTTCCATCAGACTGCCTCCAACGATGTTTTTGGACGTCAAACCGGTTTCTCGCGGGGTAAAGTGCAAGAGACGAACCGGTTTTCAAGGCGGCGGGCAACAGCACAAAAAGGAGCCGCAGCCAGCGCCAGCGTGAAACATTCGAGGCCTCAGTTGAGGCAATCTTCGCGGGTAGCCGTCTGGTCCCAATTGGGTCAGAGCGGCGGTGCCGATCCGTCACATGGCCGTCCAACGTGCGCCGTACAGGATGACCGCAGCGCCGGCTAGACAGAGGACACTCCCAAGCACCTCTGGCGAACGGGGGAGCGTGCGTTCGACGAGCGCCAGCCACACCAGAGAGCTGACGATGTACACGCCGCCGTAAGCTGCGTAGGCACGACCGGCGAACGCCGCGTCCACACGCGTCAGCACGATCGCAAAGACGAGCAGACTTGCTGCACCCGGAACCAGCCACACCGGACTCCGACCGAGCCGGAGCCACATCCAGGCGGAGTAGCAGCCTGCGATCTCGCAGGCTGCTGCGAGCACGAACCAGAGCGCGTTCTGCATCGCCGGATTCTATGCCGTGATCCTGGACGCCGGACGCGTGGTTTCACCACCGCCTGCTTCTTCACGTCATCACTCATGCTCATGCCGGTGATGAACATCGGAGACATGCGGATGCTCGTGTCTCGTGGGTGAATGTCCGTGCTGGTGTGAGTGAGGCTCGCCAGGCGGATCGGTCGGCAGGTGGTCGTGGCCATGATGCTCGTCGTCATGCACGTGCCCGTGGTCATGGTCGAGCGCCTCATGCAAGTGCGTATGGCCATGTCGCGAACGGAGCAGCAGCATCACGCCCGCGGACATCAGCGCTACCGCTGTGACTCGTGCAGCGGTCAGCGTCTCACCCAGAAGCGGGATGGATAATGCGGCGCCGAAGAACGGAGCGGTCGCAAAGTAAGCAGCCTCCCGTGCGGCGCCGAGATCCCGGAGCGCGTAGGCATCCAGAAGGATGCTCGCTCCGTAGCTGACGAATCCGAGGATCGCTGCAGCGGCAACGATCTTCCAGGATGGCAGTTCCTGTCCGATTGCCAGCGCGATCACCAGGTTCATCGTCCCGGCAGAAAGGGTCTTGATCCGCACCAGCATCATCGGATCTCTCAGCGACAGTTTCTGGGTGAAGTTGTTGTCGATCGCCCAAGCCGCACAAGCACCGGCGAGAAGCAGGACGCCGGTCACCGTAGCCTGCGAGGGTGCGTTCCGCTCCATCGTCAGCGTGGCGCCGCCGAAGATGATGATGGCCGCGGCCACCGCTTCACGACGACCGAGATGCTCCCCGAAGAAAAGAACGGCCACCGCGATCGTAAAGGGCGCCTCGAGGTTGAGTAGCAGAGATCCTGCGACCCCGGACACCTGACGCAGGCCGTGCAGCATGAGAACGGGTCCAATCATGCCACCCGTGATCACGATTCCGGCGAGCCAGGGCCAATCCTGCCGTCGCAGCGGGGCCTCACGCTGCGCACGACGCCGGCCGCGGACGAGCAGCAGGCCGGAGCCGGCGCCGAGATACAACAGCGCTGCAAGCATCTGCGGCGCGGTCTGCCCGAGAAGCAGCTTGGCCACCGGTGCGCTTACGCCAAACAATGCCGCGGCGCTGAGTCCGAGGAAGGCCCCACGCATCCTGCTGTTTCGCTGCGCGGCTCCTCCGATGGACACGATCTCTTCCTCCTGTTCACTCCGTGACACGAAGGCCAGGCATTTGTCGTGATGCAAGCTGGTGTCACGCCCGCGACTCAGACGACAGGACCCGCGTCGCGCGCAGTCCGCGCGGGGCCATCATCCAGCTCGCCCCCCCCGCGGTCAGTTCAGTTGGAATAATGTCGTTGCCGAACGGTCTTCCGGCGAGGGCAGTTTAACGCTTGCATGCGCCCACTCCTTCGCCTGATCGCTGTCCTCGTGCTGGTGCTCCTCGGAGCGCCACTGGTCATGCATGTCGTCATGCACGATCTGCATCACGACGATCACGAGGGTGAGACCGGGCACGCAGACCAGAACGCTGAGCACAGTGATCATGAGCACCCGATCGTCCCTTCCGCTCCGCTCCAGGTGCCGGTGCACTCTGCACCGGTCACCGCATCCTTGGACCTCGAGGCCGCGTCCGCTGTCTCACGAGTAAGCCTGCTCACCGACGAGCGCAACACCGTCGCTCTGGGTGCGGTCCGGATCGACGAAGATACCGGCCTGCAGTCCCTGCTC
>JANMSA010000584.1:0-6114 GCA_031388865.1 Acidobacteriota bacterium
TGGGTTTTGTTTTTTTGTTTTTTTGGGGGGTTCGGGGGGTTGTTTTCTTTTGTCGGTTGTCTGTGATCCTGGATGTTGCGTTATGTTGTTCAGACCTCTAACGACCTGGACGGCCTGTATCGTCGGATGGGCAGGCTTGGAGTGCCGGGCCGAATCAGGAGAAATCCCGGACAACTGACAACCGACAACTGACAACGGACTGCCGACAACCGACAACCAGGTAGAACCGGCAACCGCCAACCGCAGTCGCTCGTGCGATTAGAATGCTGCCGAGAGAGATGACGACGATCGACACAAGCGCGTTGCGCGGCGCGATATCCCTGCGCGAAGGCATCGAGTCCTTTCTCCGTTACTCGAAAGGGCGCGTCTGGACTGAAGCCTCGAGACGTGAGCGGTTGCACGCACTGGCCGCGGCGGTGCGCCGGCCCGCCCTCGACGCCATGCGAGAGAGCGAGAGCAGGTATCGCGAGCAGGACGCCAAGCGCCTCTATTACCTCTCCATGGAGTTCCTCATGGGACGCTCCCTCGGGAACAACCTCACCAACCTCGGGATTTATGACGAAGCCAGACAGGTGCTCTCCGACCTCGGAGACGATCTCGAAGAACTGCAGGCACTCGAGCCTGACGCCGCGCTCGGCAACGGCGGCCTGGGGCGTCTGGCGGCGTGCTTCCTCGACTCACTGGCGACGCTTGATCTTCCCGGGTTCGGCTACGGCATCAACTACGAGTTCGGTCTCTTCCGCCAGAGCTTCATCAACGGCTACCAGCACGAGAAGCCCGATCACTGGCTCGACACCGGATCGCCGTGGCTCATCGAGCGCAGCGACGAGGCGGTGATGATCCCGGTGTTCGGGACGCTCACCAGCACCACCATCGGTGGCGCGTACATGCCGAAGTGGACCGACTACAAAGTGATCATCGGTGTGCCGCACGACATGCCGATCGTCGGCTACGAAGGCCGCACCGTGAACGTGCTGCGGCTTTTCTCAGCTCGCTCGTCCGACGAGTTTGACATCGGAATCTTCAACACCGGCGACTACATCCGTGCCGTGCACGAGAAGATTACGGGCGAGTCGATCTCCAAAGTGCTCTACCCGTCCGACACCATCGCCGCGGGGAAGGAGCTGCGCCTCCTGCAGGAGTACTTCCTGGTGGCGTGCTCCGTGCGCGACATCCTCAAGCGTTACCGCCGCAACCACTCGTCTTACAGCGACTTCCCCAAGAAGGTCGCCATCCAGATGAACGACACGCATCCGGCGCTCACCGTTGCCGAGTTGATGCGCATCTTCGTCGATGAGGACCGGCTGCCGTGGGAAGAGGCGTGGGCGCTGGTGGTCGCGACGTGTGGGTACACGAACCACACGCTGCTCCCCGAAGCGCTCGAGAAATGGTCGCTGGAGCTCCTTGGCCGCGTGCTCCCCCGCCATCTGCAAATCATCCAGGAGATCAACCGGCGCCTCCTTGCGGAAGTGGAGCGACGGTTCCCTGGGGACATCCCCATGCAGCACAACGTGGCCGTCGTCGCGGACGGTGAAGTGCGCATGGCCAACCTGGCCATGGCTGGGAGTCACTCCGTGAACGGAGTCGCCGAACTGCACTCGAAGCTCGTCACGACGACCCTCGCGCCGGATTTCTACCGTCTCTTTCCGGAACGCTTCAACAACAAGACGAACGGCGTGACTCCGCGCCGCTGGCTGCTCCACGCAAACCGTCCGTTGGCCTCGCTCATCACGAAGACAATCGGGAACGAGTGGGTTCGCGACCTGGACCGCCTTCGTGCGCTCGAGCTCTTCGCGGACGATGCGGGGCTGCTCGAGAGTGTGGACAGCGTCAAACGCGGCAATAAGTCCACGCTGGCGCGTCTCGCAAAAGAGCTCGTGGCCATCCCCATCGACCCGGCGTCGATGTTCGACGTACAGGTCAAGCGCATTCACGAATACAAGCGGCAGCTCCTCAACGCGCTGCACATCATCCACCGCTACTGGACCATCGTCGAAGACGGGGCCATCCCCGAACAGTCGCGAACCTTCATCTTCGCGGGCAAGGCAGCCCCGGGCTATTGGATGGCCAAGCTGATCATCAAGTTGATCCACTCCGTCGCGGAGGTCGTGAACGCGGACCCTCGCACACGCGACCTGCTCCGCGTCGTGTACCTGCCGGACTATCGCGTCACACTGGCAGAAACGATCATCCCGGCTGCGGATCTCTCCGAGCAGATCTCGACAGCGGGGAAAGAAGCCTCAGGCACCGGCAACATGAAGCTCGCGCTCAACGGCGCGCTGACCATCGGCACGCTGGACGGAGCGAACATCGAGATCCGCGAGGAGGTGGGTGAGGAGAACATCTTCATCTTCGGATTGAAGGCCACCGAGGTCGGCGCGCTGCTCGCCAGCGGCTACGATCCGCATCGCTATCTGCACGAGCACAAGTGGATGAGCCGCATCCTGGACTCACTCACGACCGGCCACTTCTCGCGCGGCGACAGAGACATCTTCCGCCCCATCGTGGCCAAGCTGCTCTCCACGCATGACGAGTACGTGCACCTGGCCGATCTGCCGGAGTATGTCCAGCGGCAGAAGGAAGTCGACGCCCTCTACCGCGATCGCACCGCGTGGAATCGCATGGCGTTGCTCAACATCGCGCGCATGGGAAAGTTCTCCTCCGATCGCACCATCGCCGAATACGCGCGGGACATCTGGGGGATCCGTCCGGCCGCCATCACCAGCGGGGTCTGACCTCCTCGGGCACCGCCAACCGCCCTGATATCCTGCGCGCGATGCGATTCAAGAAGAGCCGGTTCGGGCCGCGCCTCGTTGCCGCGGCGCGTGCCGGCGCGCATTACCGCGACGTACACGTCTTCATCGGGGGAACCGGAGCCGTGGGCGGCTCTTCCGCTCTGCAGATGGTCGAGATGCTCGAGGAGATGATGACCGTGCAGCCGCCGGCCTCCCCGGAGGACGTCCCGGTGCTGATCGTCACAGGCCGCAGCGACGACGAGTTGCGTTCCTTCGAGTCACGCCTCAAGCGCATCACACGCACGCGCTGGGGCGCCGCCGCGTCTCTGCGCCATTTCGAGCAAGGCTTCCTGACGCCCGGCGGCGTCTGCGTCGACGTCTCGAAGTTCGAGCTCAGGCCGATTCCCGGACTGGAGATCGTCACCGACGCCGATCATCTCCACCGCGACGCCGCCGTCGACGAGTTCCTCCTGCTCGCTGGTGCCGGCCGCTCCCTGTCGCAGGAGGCCATCGGAGACGCACTCCTGCGTTACGTACGCGCCTCGCGGCCGATCACGTCCTTTCTCGAAGACCGCCTGCTTCGGCTGCGCGACTACGGCGCCAGGCCGTTCCGCTCTGTGCTCCTCGGATTTCCACTGCCGAGCATTCTCGCGTATCAGACCGGAGGCCTGGCAGTCGTGGCCGAGGTGGCGGGGTTGGACGCGGAGTTTGTTGGTGATGTGAAGAGCGCGTTCGAGACGACCTTCGCCGCCGACCTCTCCGCCGTGAGCGACACCTGGGAGGCGCGCGTTCTCGTCGCGCACACCACGGGCGTAGGAGGCATGTACGACGAGACTCCAGAGGGCGAGACCACGCTGCGCCTGGGATTCGCTCACGCTGCCCGCGACGAGTTCCTTCGCAACAAGCATCACGAGGCCGTGAACCTGACCAGGAACTATGCACAGCGCGGCGTGCTGATGCTGGTCACCGCCGCCGCAATCGGCATCGATGAAGTGCGCATGCGCGAGCGCATCCCACTGCACGGCGGCATCGTCAAGGCTTTGCGCGATGCGCCGCATGAGTTGTTCCGTGGCTCCCGCGAGCGCCGCCAGTTCGTGCAGGTGTTCAAGCCCGCAACCCTTCATCTCCAGTCAGCAGCTCCGAAGCCTCTGCATTTCAAGAAGGGCGAAGAACTGCGCCCGTCGTGGGTCATTCGCAGCGGCGAGAACGGCTTCTTCAGCGTCGCCAACGCCGACGCTCTCTACCGCGTCATGAAAGTCGCCTCAGTCAGCGAGCTCGGTCACGTCCTGGCGACCGTTGGCCTCCTCGGAGACGACCCCAACATGCCGTGGTTCGAGGATGGCGTCTGCTATTACACCGAGACCGACAACTCCCGTCCCGTCTTCGACTTTCTCTACCAGCCTGTGCTCGTCGACGCGCAGCTCAGCGGCATCGACCCGATGGCCCTGCAAGACCTCGGCTCCGCGAAGCATCAGGCGGAGCTGCATACGCTCGCATTGCTGATCCTTCTGCACCGGCTGCGCACGCTGGACGTCGAAGCGATCGAGGAGTATCCGGACGAGTCGTTCAATGCACGGCGGTTCTTCCTCGAGAATTCAAGGACACTGACCTTCCGCGACGTGGAAGGGTGGAACGTCGAAACGCTCGCGCGGGATCTGCGCTCACTGGTCACAGCGGACAAACCTGGGCAACTTCTGGTCTTGCGGCCGCTCATCGATCCCGGGCACTTCGGCGCGCGCGATGAAGCGCATGTTGCGGTAATGAAAGTCATCCTCGACGCTGTCTTCGCGGTCCCCTCGCTGGGCTCGCCGATCGTCGTCGAGGACGAAGACCGCTTGCCGGTCATCCGCAGTGGCTACTGGCTCGCGCCTCTCGGCGCGATCGTCACGCATGAGGATTCGCTGCAGCAGCTCTTCGCCGCGGGCGATGAGTATCAGTCTTTCCAGATGGCGGTGAACGGCTTCATCGACCTCCGTCCGCATGCGATCGTGTCCAGCGTGAAACTGGCCTCGGAGCTCAGCCCCGGGGCCGTGACGTCGCATCGCGACGTGGAGTCGTTCCGCCAGCGCCTGGCCTCGCTCGAGCCTTATTCGTTCTTTGCGACGTGCGGTCTCGTGGCCGTCGTGCATCGTCTGCGCGCGCTCGGTGCCATGCTGGCGCAGGCGCGCACCGACCTCGGCACGATGCAGGACTGGGCCTGGATCATGCGCCGCGATCCCCGAGGTCACACCTACGTCGTGCCGGGTGTCGTCGAAGCGATGCGCATGATCGCCGAGGGCCAGGAGAAGACGACCGGGACGGAGTGGCTGGATGGGATCTGGGGCTACGAGCGCAGGCTTCCGGTACAGCGCGCGGACGCGATCCTGGCAGCCAGGACCCGCCGAACTTGAACGGCGCTCCGACCCGGGAACAACAAGCCGTGCGACGTGTTTGAAGGGGGGCACCCATGAAGAAACTCGTCCTCGCTGCAGTCGTGCTCGCTGCTCTTGCTCCTGCCGCGCTCGCGCGCGTTCGCGCCGTCCGCCATCCGGCGGAGGCCTGCTCGTACTCGCTCGTGCCCACCTGGGGCGCGACCCAGATCGATGCGTCCGGGCTGCAACGCGGGATGGTGCTGGTGTACGGACAGACAGCCGTTTGCTCGCAATGGCTGGCGTATTCGCCGCTCGCATGGATCCAGGTCGAGGCAGCGCCCGGGGATGCTCAACCGGCCGCGTATGTGACGGTTGCTGCGAACACGACGCCGCAGGTGCGTACCGCGTCCCTCACGATCGCCGGTGTCCGCCTCGACGTCACGCAGAGCGCCGCGCCGGCAATCGTGACGCCGCCGAGCAGCAATCTGGTCCGGAACGGCGCGTTCAACACGAACCTCGCCAACTGGGGCTGGAACAGGCCCGTGAACGGCACCGGCACCGCGTCCTGGTCAACGCTCGACGCGAATGGCAATCCGGCTTCGGGCTCGATGCTCCTCCGCGGAAACGCAGGACCTCTGGCGTACCAACAACTGCAGTGCATCCCCGCGGGCCGCAGCACGCCGTACCTTTTCGGCGCGAAGGTGCGCACGGGCGGGACCATCGGCCAGGGCGAGGCGGTCATCGCGTTCTTCAGTTATCCGGAGGCCGATTGCAGCGGCGACTACACCAATAACACGATCCGGCCCCTTGGACCCATGGAGCCAAACGTGTGGCAGGAGTTTTCCTTCACGGCGGTCACCGGATCGCGGACGCAGGCGATTCTCCTCGTCATCGGGAGTGCGGCGAACGTCAACACGTTCGACACGTGGTTCGACGACGTGTTCGTCAAGCCCTGACCGCAGATCAGGAACCAGTGGAGCGGTGGGCTCTCAGCCAGCCGAGGCACTTGTGAAAGAACCTCCCCAGCG
>JANMSA010000595.1:0-1501 GCA_031388865.1 Acidobacteriota bacterium
GCTGGGTGAGCACGCCGCGGCGCAGCGCGTTCGCGCGTGAGATGGCCGGGACGTACTGCCCGATCGTGCCGCCGTTACGCGCGCGCCGGTCGTCGTAGATCCGTGAGCTGACGGCCAGTTGCGAGCCGGAGGCGACGCGCACCGCGCCGATCGTCCCTGTGGCGTTGAGCTGCGTAGGGCTGCCAACGTCGTTGAGAACAGCGGTTCCACGCGGCGCGATGTCGACAGCAATCGTGCTGGTGGCCGTCGTGTTCGCGGCCGTTCCTCGGGCAAAGTACTCGACGAGCGCCGTCGCGCGTGCCGTGTAGGACGGGTTGAAGATCCGCACGTCGCTGACGAAGCTCTCACCGTTGGCGCCGGTCACTTTTCCGGCCACGGCAATGTCGTACTCATTCGCCAATATGAGCTGGCCGCGAACCTCGCCGCTGGGATTCGCGGTGGAGTGCACGTTCACGTAATAGTTGGCGGGATTTGCCCGGATGAGGGCCGCATCGGCGGGATCGACCTGTACCTGACCGCGCAGGCGGTTGCCCGAGAACGTGGTGGTGGCAGAGGTAAGGCCGACGCGCACGCCGCCCGCTACACCAGCTGCACCGAGATGGATGTGCGAGGCCGTCGGGCTGACGACACCGCCGGTGTGGATCTCGAACGTCAGGAGGTTGCTCGGTTCGAAGGTGAGGAAAAACGACCCGACCGCATTCGTGGTCACCGGGGTCGGAGCTTCATTCGTGCCTCGAAGCTCGCCCGCATATCGCAACGTGGTGTCGAGCGCAGTGAGCTGGCCACGGATCTCGCCGCCGGGATTCGCACTGGTATGGACGTTCAGGTAGAAGACCTCCGGACGCGCAGCGATCGCGTCCCCGAGATCCTTCGGGATCGTGTATGCGCGAGAGAGACGGCCGTTCGTCAGGTTCGTCGCCGGATCGAGCGCGAGCTTGACGCCCCCGGCCACTCCGCGAGAAAACTCACCGTGAATGTGGGCGTTCGTGAGGGGGGAACTCAACGACGACACGGTCATGTCCAGTGTGAGGGTTGTGTGCGCGGCGTCGAGCGTTACCGTGGCGTTGCCGTAACCCGCCGTGCTGACGATCGGTACCTCCTGCGAACCGGTGAGAACGGCTCCAAACGTTTCGGCGTGAAGGGCTGGGGCAGCGACGAGAACCATGAGCGCGAGGGCAACGAGAATCTTCTTCGTCATTTCGATCTCCTCCTGACGTTTACCGCAGAACGATATCACAAGGTGATACTTGCAAAACCACTTACCAGCTACCAGCTACCGCCTCACCGTTTCCCCCGTTCCGGCCGTGGGTTGGCGGCGGCACGGATGGCCATCTTGGCGGCGCCTTCTACAGGTGCGAGCGCCGGGATGATCAGCGTGGCTTGGGGCGCTTCGCGGGTCAGGGTGGTCCGCATGGGGCCGAGGAGGAGCTCGCCGGCGTTGAAGGCGCCGCCGACATAGGCCACGGGGAACTCGCTGCCGGTGATCTCGAGCCGGCGCGCG
>JANMSA010000308.1:0-2023 GCA_031388865.1 Acidobacteriota bacterium
CTCGAAGACCATCATGCCGTCGCAGGTGCTGCGCGTGAGGGTGAAATGCTGACGCGGCTCGGCGCCGCCGTCCGCTCCCACGTCGCCGCCGCGCCGCCGTGGACGAACGTCTACGGCCTCTCCCGCACCCTGCTCGCCCTCGGGACCCTCTCGACCCTTATCTTCAATCACTCGTCCGTGCTCTTCCGTCCCGCCGCAGGAGTGGAGACGGCGCCGTTCTGCACCGGCGCGTCGAGCTTCAGCATCTGGTGCATCCTCTCGCGTGACCAGCTCGAGCTGGTCCGCCTGGTCTGCATCGCCATCCTGCTGGTGGTCACATCCGGGTGGCGTCCGCGAATCACCGCCCCGCTGCACTGGTGGGTGGCGTTCAGCCTGCAGGCTTCGGCGATCACTCTCGACGGCGGGGATCAGGTGACAGCCATCCTGGCGCTGCTGCTCCTCCCGATTGCGCTGACGGACAACCGGAAGTGGCATTGGCAGACGTACTCCGCTGCCGGCCTCACTTCTGCCGAGGAATGTAAAAGGATCATCGCGTCCTCGGCGTGGCTTGCGGCACGCGTGCAGGTGGCCGGGATCTACCTTCACTCGTTCGTCGGCAAGTTCGTCGTGGAAGAGTGGAAGAACGGTACCGCGCTTTATTACTGGTGGACCGACCCGATCTTCGGCGCTGCTCCGTGGACGCGCCCCGTGCTCGATGTCGTGCTGAAGGCGGGAGTGTCAGTGGTCGCGCTCACCTGGGGTGCGTTGCTGTTCGAGCTCGTGCTCTTCCTCGGACTGGTGCTGCGGCCGGCGCAGCGCCGGTGGCTGCTGCCCGCCGGAATCGCGTTCCACGTCTCCATCGCGCTCGTGCAGGGGTTGGTGACCTTCGGAATCGCAATGACCGCCGCATTGATCCTCTTTTTGAGAGCGGCGGAAGAACCGTTTTCCTTTACACTTTTGCGCAGGCGGCTGGAGGGACTGTCATGGACGAATATCGCCGTTCGCAGATTGGCTACTTGATCCTCGTGACCTGTGCGCTGGTCGCGCTGCTGTTCGTGGCTGTGCTGTCGAAGCCGGCGTACGGGATCGTCTTTCTCGCGCTGGTGGTGGCGCTGTTCTGGCGCCTCACCGTAACCGTGCGCGGCGAGCGGCTGACGTACGCGTTCGGCTTCGGCCTCATCCGCCGCAGCGTGCCCCTCGCGGAGATCGCCGACTGCGAGCCGATCCCGTATCAGTGGTACTGGGGATACGGCATCCGTCTCACGCCGCGCGGCATGGTCTACATCGTCAACGGGGTGGAGGCCGTGCAGTTCACGCTGCACTCGGGCCGGAGGTTCTCGCTCGGCACCGACGAGCCTCAGCAGCTCTGCGAGGCGGTGAAGAAGGCGCGCGTCCTCGCTGGAGCGACGGGCTCTCAGCGCGTCGCCGGGCCGGGCTGAGAGCCCGACGCTCCGCCGAGACCGAAGTGTCGCGCGTACCAGCCGTTCGACCAGGCTCCCGTGCGGCCATGACCTGCTCACCGAACCGCTTCAGCTCACGCGTTGCGCGACGCAACTTCGTTCGGACTTCGTCGGCGCGACGAAGCATCGTGTCGATCCCGGTGCGCGTCAGCTCCATGAACGCAGTGTAAACGCGTTCGCTCTCCCGCTGCGGAGACTGGGAAATCTGGCTGTGGCGGGAGGACTCGAACCTCCGACCACCGGATTAACAAGCCACCGCTCTTATACGCTCCACGGATTGAACAGAGGCACCCCGGTTAGACGAACATCCGCCGTGTTTCGGGTGACGAACGTCAGGCCATGATGGAGCGCCGTTGCGGCGAGCTGTGCATCGATCGTGGGAAGCGTGACACGTTGCCGCTTTGCGAGTGCCTCGATCTGGCCCCATCGTTCCGCGACCCATTCGTCGAATGAAAGGAGCCGGCCTGCGAAACGGACGCGCAAATCATGATCGAGCCAGCTCTGAAGTGCGCCTCGCCGGGGCTCATCTTCGTCGAGCAGGTCAATCCCTTTTCGAATCTCTCCGATGGTGATGACGCTGAGAT
>JANMSA010000658.1:0-5960 GCA_031388865.1 Acidobacteriota bacterium
GGCACGAATGCTGCCGTGGGCACCAGCAACTAGCAACCAACCAGCAACTAGCAACTAGCGAACAACCCTCGTCCAGGCGACACATCCCGGACAACCGACAACGGACAACCGACAACCGACAACGAACCGCCAGCAACCAGCAACCAGTGAACCGCCTTGAATCAACCGCCCAGGTACGCTTTCCTGATACGGTCGGATGCCAGGAGCACCTTGGTGTCGTCCGTCATCGTGATCCGGCCCGTCTCCATGACGTACCCTCGGTGCGCGGTCATCAGCGCCATGTGCGCGTTCTGCTCGACGAGCAGGATGGTCGTGCCCTCGGCGTTGATCTCGCGGATGACGCGGAAGATGGTCTGCACCATCTGCGGTGCAAGGCCGAGCGACGGCTCGTCGAGGAGGAGCAGCACCGGTTTGGCCATCAGCGCCCGGGAGATCGCCAGCATCTGCTGTTCCCCACCGGAGAGCGTTCCCGCATTCTGCTTGATGCGCTGCTTTAGTACCGGAAACAGCGTATAGACGCGCTCGAACTCTTCGGGGCGGATCTTGTCCTTGCGGAGATATCCGCCGAGCTCCAGGTTGTCATACACGGTGAGGTTCGCGAAGATCCCGCGACCCTCCGGCACGTGCGAGATTCCGCGGCCCGTGATGATGTGCGTCTTCACCCCGGTGATGTCCTGCCCGTCGAACTCGACGCTTCCCTGGCGCGGTTTCAAGAGGCCCGAGATCGTACGCAACGTCGTGGTCTTGCCAGCACCGTTCGCACCGATGAGCGTGACGATCTCGCCCTTCTGGACCTCGAGGTCGATCCCGTGCAGGGCCGGGATGGTGCCGTACGAGACTTCGATGCCGCGGATGTTGAGCAGCACGCTCATGCATCACCCGCGTGAGCAGGCTCGCCGAGGTAGGCCTCGACGACCGCGTCGTTGTTTCGGATCGCCTCTGGAGTCCCCTCAGCGATGGTCTTGCCGAAGTTCAGCACGACGATCCGCTCGCAGATGCCCATCACCAGTTCCATGTTGTGCTCGATGAGCAGAATGGCGATGCCGAAGCGCTCGCGGATGTCGTGAATGGTGCTCATCAGCGAGAGCGTCTCGCTGTCGTTCAGTCCTGCGGCCGGCTCGTCGAGCAGCAGCAGCTTCGGACGCGCCGCCAGTGCACGCGCGATCTCCAGACGGCGCTGGTCCCCATACGGCAGGTTCTTGGCGTCGTTCTCCGCACGCGAGGCCAGGCCAAAGATCTCCAGCAGCTTCATCGCCTCCACTTCGGCCTGGTCCTCCGCCTCGTGAAAGCGGTTCGTGTGCAGGACGGCCGAAGTCCCGGAGTACTTGTAGTGGATGTGCCCGCCGATCTTCACGTTGTCGAGGACCGTCAGCTCTTTGAACAGGCGGATGTTCTGGAAGGTGCGGGCGACGCCGAGACTGGTGATCTCATACGGCTTCATCGCCGTGGTCACCACGCCGCCCACGTGGATCTGCCCCTCGGTCGGCTTGTAGACCCCTGTGAGCATGTTGAAGATCGTGGTCTTGCCCGCTCCATTCGGGCCGATGAGACCGACCAGTTCCCGCGGGCGGATGGCCAGGTTGAAGTCCGACACGGCGGTGAGACCGCCGAAACGGATGGTGACGCCTTGCGCCTGGAGAAGAATTTCGTCAGCCATGGTCAGGTCACGGGCGGGCCGGATTCCCGATCGAGCTTGTCGTTCGAGCCACCCTGGTCGCGTCCTTCCTTCGCCAGGGAATCCTTCCGCTTCGGCAGGAACTCCCAGATTTCGCGCCGGCCGAAGAGCCCCTGCGGCCGGGTGCGCATCAGCACGATCAGCATGATCGAGTAGATGACCATGCGCGGGTCGCGCTTCAGAATCTCCGGCGCGCCATCCGGAACGATGTCTTTGACGTAGCGGAGCCCCTCGGGAAGGATCGTCAGGATGAACGCCGCAAGGATCGACCCCGTGATCGATCCGAGCCCGCCCAGGACGACCATCGCCACGACCTCGAAGGACTTCACGAAAGTGAACATCCCCGGGTTGAGATACATCATGAAGGAGCTGTAGAGCGCACCTGCAACACCTGCAAGCGCGGACCCGATCACGAATGCTTTGACCTTGTACCGCGTCGTGTCCACACCCATGGCCTCGGCCGCGATCTCATCTTCGCGAACGGCGAGAAAGGCGCGACCGACGGACGACATCACCAGCCGGTGAGAGATCAGGATGGTCAAACCGGCGAAGAAGAAAACCCAGAAGAAGTTCGACCACGCCGGAATGCCCGTCAGGCCACGAGCGGCGCCGATCTCCTCGATGTTCAGGATCAGCACGCGGATGATCTCGCCGAAGCCAAGAGTGACGATGGCCAGATAATCGCCACGAAGACGAAGCGAAGGCAGTCCGACGATGTACCCGCAGATCGCAGCCGCGAGGGCTCCTGCTCCTACGCCCAGGAGCAGAAACACGCTCTGCCACACGATCGCCTGCGCACTCCCCTCAGGAAACTTGCTCACAAATGGCATGAAGTACTTGGTCGTCACGTACGCGGCCGAGTAGGAGCCGATGGCCATGAAGCCGGCGTGTCCGAGGGAGAATTGTCCGGCATGGCCGTTGATGATGTTGAGCGAGACCGCCAGGGTGATGTTGATGCCGATCAGGACCAGGATCCGGCTCGGGTAGCGCACCCATTGCCAGTAAATGCCCGCGTACTCGAGCGCGATCCAGACGCCATACAGAACGCTCACGAAGAGCACCAGGAGAACCAGGTCGCGGAGCCACCAGGCTTTCGGCATCACTGGACCTCCCTCGCGGGATGGAATTGAAAATTGAAAATTGAAAATTGAAAATGCTCGCCATCGCGCTCACCGACGGCTGCCTCTTTTTCAATTTTCAATTCTCCATTTTCAATTCCGCTCCTCATACTTTCTCCGGCTGGTACTTTCCGAAGAGGCCGCTGGGGCGGAACAGGAGGATGACGATCAGGATCACGAAGGCGATGGCATCGCGGTAGTTAGAGAACTGCGACCCCGCCACGAACGATTCGATGATGCCGATGACCAGGCCACCGATCACTGCACCGGGAACGTTCCCGATCCCGCCCAGAACCGCGGCGACGAACGCCTTCAGACCAGGCATGATGCCCATGAGCGGATCGATCTTGGGATACGACAATCCGTAGAGGATGCCGGCCACGGCAGCGAGCATGGAGCCGATGATGAACGTCGTGGAGATGATGCGGTCCGTGGGAATGCCCATGAGCGACGCGGTCTCGAAGTTGTAGGACACGGCGCGCATCGCGCGGCCGAACTTCGTCCCGTAAACGATGTACTGAAGAATGGCCATGAACACGATCGCCACGGCCAGCACGATGAGCTGGTAGTTCGTCGTGACCACCGTCCCGAGATGAATCACGTTCTTCTCGACGAGCGTCGGGAAGAACTTTGGATCGGGACCGAACACGAACTGGCCGCCGTACTCGAGCAGGAACGACACGCCGATGGCCGTGATCAGCGAGGCGATCCGCGGCGCGTTTCGCAGAGGGCGATAGGCGATGCGCTCGTTGAGGAAGCCCAGCAGGGCGCAGATGATCATCGCCAGGAGCATGGCGATGCCGGCGTTGACGAAGGAAGGCGCGCCCGGGTTGTGCTTCGCCAGAAAGTTGCCGGCGTAGTAGCCCGTGAACGAACCGATCATGACCACGTCGCCGTGGGCGAAGTTGATCAGCTTCAGGATGCCGTACACCATGGTGTACCCAAGAGCGATCAAGGCATAGATCGAGCCCGCGGCGATCCCGTTGAGAAGGTTCTGGAAAAGAGTTTCCATCAGAAAGGAAAAGTCCGGCGAAAACTACTCGCCGGACTCCTGCTTGTAAAGTCTTTTTAGAGTGATGCGGAGTTACTGTGCCGCGTTTGTTGCAGTGGCCGTGTCGGTTCCGGCCATCGTGCCGGTGGTCGCGGTGGTCGCAGTGACAGGTGCCGCGGCGGCGCCCGCCATCGGATCGACCACGTCCTTGAGCATGAGCTGGCCGCCTTGAATCTGCAGTACGACGAGCTTTTTGCCGATCGGATCGCGGTCCGGCCCGAGGGTGATGTTGCCGGTCACGCCCGCAAAGTTTTTGGTTGCGGCGATGGCGTCGCGCAATTGGGGGCCGTCGGTGGTGCCGGCGCGCTTGATCGCGTCCACGAGAACGCGGGCGGAGTCATACCCGAGCGCGGCCAGCGAGTCCGGCTTGGCGCCGAAGCGCTCTTCATACTTCTGCACGAACTCGCGCACCGCGGGCGACGGGTCGTCGACGTGGTAGTGGTTCGAATAGAACGAGCCTTCCAGCGCCTTGCCGCCGATCTCGATGAGCTTCGGTGACTCCCAGCCGTCTCCCCCCGCGAGCGGCATCTTCATGCCGAGGTCGCGAGCCTGGATGGCGATCTGACCGATGTCGTTGTAGTACCCGGGGACGAAGATGACGTCCGGCTTCGACGCCTTCAGCGAGGTGAGCTGCGAGCGGAAGTCGCTGTCGCCCTTCGCATAGCTCTGGCTGCCGACGATGCGGCCGCCGTTGGCCACGAACGTCTTTTGGAAATTCGCAGCGAGACCCGTCGAGTAGTCGCTCTTCACATCGATGAGCAGCGCCGCCGTCTTCAGCTTGAGTTGCTTGACCACGTAGTTGGCCATGGCCTCGCCCTGGTACGGGTCGATGAAGCACATCCGGAAGATGTAGTCGCCGACCTGCGTCACCTTCTCGTTGGTGGAGGAGGGGGTGATCATCGGGACTTTGTTGGACTGGGCGATCGGAGCCGCCGCGAGAGAGTTCGACGAGGCCACTTCGCCGAGCACCGCGATGACGTTGTTCTGGGAGATGAGCTTCGTGACCGCGTTCGCCGCTTCTTCCGCCTTGGACTGATCGTCCTCGGTGATGACGCGAATCTTACGGCCGCTGACGCCTCCGGCCGTGTTGATCTCGTCCATCGCCAGCATGATGCCGTTGTGCGTGGACTGCCCGAACGTCGCCTCGGCGCCGGTCAGAGACCCATACTCGCCGATGACGATCTCACCTTCGGTTCCGGCCGTGCCGGTGGAGGCAGTCTCGGCCGCCTTGGGAGGACATCCAATGAGCACCAGCGAAAGGATCGCGGTGGCCGCGATCATCAATGTTTTATTCATGGGGGGATTCTACCGTACGGTTGGCGTTGTGCCCGTTGTCGGTTGTCAGTCGTCAGTTATCTGAGACTTTTCCTGCTTCGGTTCAGACAGTTCAGAACTGCCAATCTGCCCCCAGCTAAGAGTCTGCCGGCGTTGGTTCCTGTGTTTGCCGCTGGAGGCGCCGCCTCCAGCGACGTCTTCTGCCGCGCACACTCGTAGCCCCCATCTAGCCCGGGCACGATCTGTCCCAGCCATTGGCGCTACATCCCGGACAACCGACAACTGACAACCGACAACAAGATCCTACCGCCACCGTCAACCAGACTATAGATTCACCCACACGCTCTTGGTCTGCGTGTACTTTTCCAGCGCGTCCCGGCCCTGGTCGCGACCGAAGCCGGACTCCTTGAAGCCGCCGAACGGCAGCGCCGGGTCGTAGAGGTTGTACGTGTTGACCCAGACGGTGCCCGCCTTGATCGCGCGGGCGATGCGGTGCGCTTTCGAAACGTCGCGTGTCCAGACCGCGGCGGCCAGTCCGTACACGGTGTCGTTGGCCTTCGCGACCGCGTCTTCGGCATCCTTGAACTTGATCGTGGCCAGCACCGGACCGAAGATCTCTTCCCGCGCGATCCGGTGCCCGGGCTGTACGTCGTCGAAGATGGTCGGCTGGACGAAGTAGCCTTTGCCGGTACCGATGTCGGCGCGCTCTCCGCCTGCGACCAGCTTTGCTCCGTCCTTCTTCCCTGACTCGATGTAGTCGAGCACCGTCTCCATCAGTTCTTTGGAGACGATGGCGCCGAGGCGGGTCTTGGGGTGGAGCGGGTCGCCGGCCTGGATCTTG
>JANMSA010000667.1:0-1833 GCA_031388865.1 Acidobacteriota bacterium
GGACGCCGAGATCGCCTGCCGGATGCGCATTGCTGGCTGGGGACGTCGCTCGGACGGTCACTCCTGCTCAGCACTGAGGGCGGTCAAGTGAGACCGAGGGGGAAGTGCGGTTGACGTTTACGGAGGCGACGGGCGCGTCCAATCCCATCAACAAGAAGGTGCAGTGTCCGGTGGCCGCGCGCCTGAACGAGCTTGCGGGATGGGCGCTGTTCTGGAACAACCTTCGCGCTGCCGAATTGGGATGAACGCGAGTGGAAGGCCGCTGCCGCCGGGCGCCGCCACCGCAACCGCGCCTGCCGTTGTTCGCGAATCTCACTCCGCTGCGCTCAATGCGGAGAAATCAAGGGCGTGGTGCACCCGCCGTCTTAAGGGGCGATCAAAGAATTCTTTGAGAGCAATTTGAGAGGCGGATGGCGATTGCCGGTTGGCGGTTGCGCGGCGCAAAAGCATCGCGACCATCGCAGGCACTTCGGGTTGGCCTTGTCAGCCGCCGTAGGCGGCGAAGGTCGATAGCACCCGGCTTCAGCCGGGTGGATGGAGGCGACCTGAATCGAGCCCGCGTTAGCGGGCGGCAGCCGTCCGAGGTACGATCAGCGCGGGACATCCGCATGGGCCTCCAACCCATGCCGCACAGCTACACCTCACTCACCGTCCACGTCGTCTTCTCGACCTTGGACCGGCAGCCTCAGATCGACGCCGCCCTCGAAGAGCGCCTCTATCCGTACCTCGGCGGAATCCTTCGCGAACTTGGTGGCACACTCCTCGCCGTGAATGGCGTCGAGGACCATGTGCACCTGCTCGCATCGCTGAACGCGACGAAGAGCGTCGCGGAGGTGATCGGGAAGATCAAAGGTTGTTCCTCGAAGTGGATTCACGAGACCTTTCCCGCGCGGTCCAGGTTCGCATGGCAGCGCGGCTACGGCGCATTCAGCGTGAGCCCGTCGCAGGTTGAACGCGTCACCGCGTACATCGATCGTCAGAAGATCCATCACGCGAAGGTGACGTTTCACGACGAGTTCGTGCGACTCCTGCGAGGACACGGGATCGCAACCGACGAAAAGTACCTCTGGACGTGACTCTGTCGCCCGCTACGCGTCACCCGGCTGAAGCCGCGTGCTGCGGTCTGCTGCCGCCTACGGCGGCGGCGGGACGTTTGGCCAATCAGCGCAGACTCTTTAGAGTTGCGCGAACGCGGAATGGTACCGAACCAGTCCCTTCACGCCGGCGAGCGAGCGACCGGGCAACGCGAGAGCCATGAACGCTTCGGCGGGCACGTCGTACTCACAGTAGAGGCCGAGGTTCGCCGCGGACACGAATCCGAACCTCGGATAGAAGCCGGGATGACCGAGAACGACCACTCCATCCCACCCCAGGGCGGAGCAGCGTCTCAGACCTTCGTGGACGAGACGGCTCCCGATCCCCATCCGTTGATCCGCAGGCCGGACTGCCATCGGCGCAAGTCCAACCAATCTTCTTCCAGCCGGCTCTTCGACCTGCACGGGCGAGAAGAGAATGTGACCTAGGATCGCGCCCGCCGACTCGGCCACCAGTGCGACGACGGCGGCATCATGGCGGTGCAGCTCTTCGACCAGAGCCGCCTCTGCCGCTCGGCCGAAGGCAAGCTCGTTCACGGCACGCACCGAGTCGCGATCCTCAACGCGCTCGTGGCGAATCACGACTCCCTGCGGCATCGGCGTCAGCGGATCCGCACCTCAGCTGCCGTTCTATCCGCCGATGATCTCGTTGAGACCCTCGACCACGCGCTGCAGTTCCTCGGGCGACAGCCGTCCGATTCGCTTTCCGAGGCGTTCACTGGACAGTGTCCGGATCTGA
>JANMSA010000707.1:0-3496 GCA_031388865.1 Acidobacteriota bacterium
CGAGCGCGAAGCTGGTCGCGTTCGCGGCGGAGTTCCTGAATCGTGCTGACTGCCTTTTCCACCCGATCGCTGAGGCGGGAGAGGATCTCCGCTTCTTCCGTGCCCGCGAGCGCCATCTGATCGCTGTCTCTGGTCTTTTTCATGCGGCGCGGATTCTATGTTCATTCGACGTAAAACGGCCGCTTGAACTTGCGCGTAAAGATCCTCCACCCGCTTCATCCAGTAACCGTCAAACGGACTCGGCGACACCGTATAGCCCGGCGCGGGATACGACGGGACGCACGCGCCTGTGTCGCCCCACTGCGAACGAAACAGCAGCGCGCCGGGGCTTGCCGACACTAACGGTTTATCCTTCATCCTTCCGCCTTCATCCTTCCGGCGCATCGACGGGGACCCCCACGGGTGCGGAGCTACGAGAAGCGGACCCGGCCGAGCACGCTCTCCGCGGCGTCGTGCGGGTTGTTCCGTTTGCGCACCACGTCTTCGAGGAGGTTCTCGTAGTCGGCGCGGGTGATGGTGCCGCCGATCAGCCGCTCCATGAAGCGCTCCTTGAGCTGGGTCTCGATGCGGATGCGGACCCGGTCGCGGTTACGGCGATCGAGCTCGCCGGATCCGGCGAGGTAGTGGTGATGCTTGACGATGGCCTCGTCGAGCTCATGGACCCCCTGATTCTTCGAGGCCACAGTCTTCACGATCGGAGGCACCCAGTCGCCATGCTCCTCGACCAGCGACATCATCATCGTGATCTCCGTGACCGTCTTGTCGGCTCCGGGACGGTCGGCCTTGTTGACGACGAAGATGTCGCCGATCTCCATGATCCCGGCCTTGATGGCCTGGATGTCGTCGCCCATGCCTGGAACCAGCACCACCACGTTCGTCTGGACGGTGCGCACCACTTCCACCTCGTCCTGACCGACGCCGACGGTCTCGACGAGGATGACGTCGAACCCGGCAGCATCCATGATGTCCACAGCGTCGTTCGTCGCTTTGGCGACCCCTCCCAGAAACCCCCGCGTGGCCATCGAGCGGATGAAGACGTGGGGGTCGGTGTAGAGATCCGCCATGCGGATCCGGTCGCCGAGGATGGCGCCGCCGGTGAAGGGGGACGTCGGATCGACGGCGATGATGCCAATGCGCTTGCCCTGCTTCAGATAGTGCCTGGTCATCGCCGCGACCAGCGTCGACTTCCCTGCGC
This sequence comes from Acidobacteriota bacterium, assembly GCA_031388865.1. Lineage (GTDB taxonomy): Bacteria > Acidobacteriota > Thermoanaerobaculia > Gp7-AA8 > Gp7-AA8 > QHVT01. Next base: position 1,196 of record JANMSA010000707.1, read on the forward strand.
CGGGCGAGCCGGTGATGCCGATGATGCGTGCGTTACCGGTCTGCGGGTACAGCTCGGCGAGCAGCTCGGTGGCGCTCGGATCGCTGGACTCAATCAGCGAGATGGCCTGCGCAAGGGGACGGTTCTTTCCCGCCAGAATCCCTTCTTTGATCGCCTGAAGGCTCACTTCCCGCTCAGCAGATTCCGCGCGATGACCACGCGCTGGATCTCGCTCGTTCCTTCGCCGATGGTGCACAGCTTGACGTCGCGATAGAACTTCTCCGCCGGGAACTCCTTGACGAAGCCGTATCCGCCGAAGATCTGCACGCCTTTCTCCGTCGCGCGCACCGCCACTTCCGACGCAAACAGCTTGGCCATCGCGGAGAACTGCGTGACCCGCTCGCCGGCGTCCTTGATCGTCGCAGCGCGATGACAGAGCAAACGGGCGGCATCAATCTCCGTGGCCATGTCAGCCAGCATGAACTGGATGGCCTGGAAGTTCGAGATGGGCTGCCCGAACGCGTGCCGCTGCTTCGAGTAGTCGCGCGCCGCCTCGTACGCACCGCGAGCGATGCCCACAGAGAGCGCTCCGATGGAGATCCGTCCGCCGTCCAGGATCTTCATCGCGTCGATGAAGCCGTAGCCGATCTTCCCGAGGATGTTCGCGTCGGGGACGCGGCAATCCTCGAGCACCAGCTCCGCGGTGTCGGACACGCGCATACCGAGCTTGTTCTCTTTCTTCCCTGCCCGGATGCCGGGGCGATCCATCTCGATCGCGAACGCCGTGATGCCGTGCTTCTGATCGTTGCGATCGGTGACCGTGAGCACGACCGCGATGTCCGCGTACGAGGCGTTGGTGATGAAATTCTTCGTCCCGTTGATGACCCACTGGTCGCCGTCTTTCACCGCGGTGGTGAGCATTCCCGAGGCGTCGCTTCCGGACGCCGGCTCGGTCAATCCCCACGCCCCGATCCATTCGCCGCTGGTGAGCTTCGGCAGCCACTTCTTTTTCTGCTCGTCGTTCCCCGCCAGATAGATGTGACCGGTGCCGAGCGAGTTGTGCGCGGCGACGCTGAGAGCGAATCCGCTGTCGATCACCGCGAGCTCCTCGATCACGTTCACATAGTCGACGTACGAGAGTCCGGCACCGCCGTACTCCTCGGGGAAAGTAACGCCCAGCATGCCCAGTCCACCGGCCCGCTTGAACGTGTCGACGGGGAAATGCTGCGCCTCATCCCACTCGCTGAGGTGCGGCTTGATCTCGCTCTCTGCGAACTCGCGCACCATCTGCTGAATCTGCAACTGCTCGTCGTTCAGACGAAAGTCCATGCAACGCTCCTCGGAAAGGAGTCGGGTCTGCAGAGAGCAGTGTTGCCGGAGAAAAACCGCACGCGGCGCCCGGACTCCAAGGCGGCGGATTCTATCCCACCCCCCCAGCCCGTGCTAACCTCCGCCCTCCCCAATGACCATACCAGGGAGCCCAGATTGCGCCTTCGTTCCGCGTTCGTCACAGCTGTATTTCTGATCGCGTCTTCCACCTCAGCTGCGCTCGGTCCGACCGGCGCGCAGAGCGAGTACAGGCGGCTGCAGAAGTGGCTGTTCTCCCAGCCCGTCCCCCTCTCGGCTCCGGTCACGATCACTCGCGATACGGCCACTTGGACGTTCGACTCCGGCTCGGTGCGTCTGATGGAGCCGTCCGCGGACGGAATGGTGTCCGGAGTGGTCTTCGAAGGTCAGGGCCGCTTCGCGATGACCATCCCGGATCGTTACGAGCTCGCGCAGCTTCGCCGGTTCGCCAGGCGCACCACCCTGGAGTCGATCGAGCAGCCCTTCACTCAACTCGTGCTGCGGACGTCGAATCCAGCCATTGCAAAACTCTTCGCCGCATCGGGCTCCCCACCCTACATGCCGCATGCTCTCGCTACCAAACGTCATGAGACCTGGCTCGTCGAGATCTTCAAAGACGTCGATGCCGCGATCATTGCAGCAGTCTTGAATGGGAACGCGCAGCACCTGGTCGCGGACATGAAGACCGCCGACTTCGACTGGCTGACCTACGAGTACGACCCTTTGTCGGCGGAAGAGATCAACCTCGTCAAGACGGATGCTCGCGGATCGGAGGTCTGGGTGAGTCTCGATCGCCCGGAAGATCGCGACCAGGAGGGACGGCCCGGAGTCCCGACGTACCTCGTCTCGCTCGACCACATCGACCTGAAGGCGAACCTCACAAAGCACGGGCGGACCGGGGAAGTGGGCGACAGCCAGCAGCGCACGCTTCAGGGGATCTATTCCGTCGAGGCGACCTTCACAGGCATCGCGGAG
>JANMSA010000721.1:0-5022 GCA_031388865.1 Acidobacteriota bacterium
TGTCGTGCGCGAGTTTGAAGCCGGCGCGCGAGGTGTTGATGAACTCGCCCTCGAGCTCTTCCTTCGGGGCGAAGGCAACGGAATGCAGCAGCGTATCGAGCTGCCCGAACTCCTCGCTAACGCGGGCGAAGACAGCGTCGATCTCCGCGTCACTGGTGACGTCGCAGGGGAGCAGAAGCGATCCGGGCATGCTGGCCGAGGTGAGCGCTTCGACGCTCTCCTTGAGCCGGTCGCCTTGATAGGTGAAGGCCAGCTTCATGCCTTCGCGCGAAAGCGTTTGTGCGATCGCCCAGGCGATCGAGCGCTTGTTCGCAACCCCGAAGACGATCCCGGTTTTCCCTTCCAGTAGTGCCATGCGCGCGATTCTATCAGCGGCAGTAGCGGGCCACTTCGCTGTTCATGCGACCGGTGAGGGTCTTCCACAGCATCACGTAGTCCGCCGCGAGCGAGTAGAAGGGATGGCCGAATGTCGCGGGCTTGTTGTGCTCGACGAAAAAGTGGCTGTACCAGGCAAAGGAGTAGCCGATCAGCGGTGCGGCGAGGAAGAACCAGGGGCTGACGAAGATTGCCGCGCCGATCGCCCCGAGCGCCAGGATGGAGCCGATGGCGTGCAGCACTCGCGTGCGCGGCCGCGAGTGCGCGCGAACGTAGAAGGGCCAGAACTCGGCGAACGTGTGGATCTCCATCGGATGCGGGCGTGATTTTCGCACGGCTGTCTGCTCATGGCTCAGGATTTTGAAACGCTCCTCAAAGACATCTTCGGCGAGCCTCTCAGCCGGCTCACGCAGTTCCAGACCGACCAGATGGGCAAGCTGACCGCGCGACTCCAGGACATCGCGCGCGAAGCGGTCAAGGAAGACATCGTGAAACTGCAACAGGAGGTCGCCGATCTGCGCGCCCGCCTCGCGCGGATCGAACAGGAACGCGCGCAGGCCGCGGCTGAGTCGCTCGAGACGTCGTTCTGACGCGCGCCTCGCCGCGGGTTGTTGGCCCGGTTTGAGCGCGGACGGCCAGCAGTTCGTGATCGGCACGATCCTCGACGGCCCGAACGCGACGTCGCCGACGGCCGTTGTCCTGCTGGACTGGACCACGGACCTGAAGAAGAAGTGAGAAAACGGTCGTGTAGGCCGAACTCCGTGAGATCCGCGGCTGCGCGCAAGCCGAGTCGCGCGTTCGAACTTGCGAGGCGCTCGGGTCCTCTCTCCGATGTGCCCCGAGTGCTCAAACAACCGACACTGACAACGACGACCGACACCTGACGACGACAACCGACAACCGACAACTCGCGCCCGAAGACGCGCGCGCTGGAAAAGCGCATGCAAAGATCCGACGTCACGACCGACCCCGACAGCGACGATCCCCTGAAACGAATCATGAAAGCCTGACCCCGGCAGCGCACGACCCCGGCAGCGCACGATCCGGTAAGCTGTCCGCGAGATGAGTGTGACGCCGCGACCCACCTTGATCGCTCTCCACAAGACGATGTGGGGGAACGCGGTAGAGCTTCCCCTCGCCCTGCCTGGTGGGTGGGAGATCACGGCCGACCCCCGCCGCCTCCACGAGGCCGGCGTCGTGGTGTTCCACGTGCCGGAGTTGCGTTTCTACCATCGTCCGCGTAAGCGGCCCGGTCAGCTCTGGGTGGCGTGGTCGATCGAATCGGTCGTGCACTATCCGCAGCTCGCGGACCCTTCCTTTCTCTCCCGGTTCGACCTGACGATGACGTACCAGCGCACCTGCGATGTGCTGTGGGGATACGTGCCCTTTTATTCGAACGCGGACAACCTCGAGCGGGCCCTGGGAGCACCGCCGCAGCCGAAAGACGCGGGCAAGGCAGTGGTGATGTTCGTCTCCAGCCGCGTCGACCGAAGCGGCAGAACGTCGTACCTCCGCGAGCTGATGCGGCACATCCCGATCGATTCGTACGGAAGGCTGCTCAATAACGTCCGATTGCAAGGCGACGGGGGACGGTCGACAAAGTTGCGGCAGATCGCACGCTACCCGTTCACGATCGCGTTCGAGAACTCGATCGCAGACGACTACGTCACCGAGAAATTCTACGATCCCCTCGTGGCCGGCTCCGTTCCGCTCTACCTCGGCGCCCCGAACGTCCGTGAGCTGGCTCCTTCGGAGGATTGCTTCATTGACGTCACGCAATATGAGAGTCCACGCAGGCTCGCCGAGCACCTCCGGACCCTCCTCGCGAATCCGGTCGATTACGAGCGGCTATTTTCGTGGAAGCAGCGACCTTTCCAGCCCGGGTTCCGGCAGTTCCTCGACCAGCAGCGAAGCCATCCCTGGGTGCGTCTCTGCGAAGCGGTAGACCGGCGGAGAGCGCAAGCGGTCGCATGAGGGTCCTCGTCGATCCGGAGGCATTTCGGCACGGCCGCTGCGGCGTAACGCGTTACTTCGCGGCGGTCTGTGAAGGACTGCGCGCGGCCGGCGTGGACGTCGATCTGCCCGTCGTCGCGTCCGCCTCAGACTATCTACCTACCCGCCGCTGGGTGAGCAGAGTGGGACCGCCCGCGGTGAGCGTACGTCTCATGCGCCTCGCGGCGCTCCTCGCCCGCCGTCGCTTCCACGCTCGTTTGGCAAAGGGACGCTACGACGTCATTCTGCTCACGTCCGCGCATTTCGAAACGGACTTTCTCCGTTACGCAGGGGGCCGGCCGTTTCTGCTGGTCTGTCAGGACACGATTCGCAGCCTCCCCGTGCCGGGAGGGGCGATCGACGCGTGGGCGGATCCGCTCCACCGCCTCCTCTACCTGTGCCGGCGCGCCGGCCGTGTCGTATGTCCCTCCGAGTCGACACGCCTCGACCTCAATCGGGCGAGTCCATTTCCGGCTGGTCATATCGCGGTCGTCCCGATCGCAAACCTGCTGCCGAGGTGGGCGCCTGCCGGTGCGGCGGTGCCTCTCCTTCCACCGAGGTATTTTTTGTTCGTTGGATCGCGACAGGTCCGCAAGAATTTTCAGGGAGCGTTGCGCGCCCTCGCTCCCCTGCTGCTGCGCGGAGACGACATCCGGCTCGTGTGCACCGGGCCCCTCAACATCTGGGAGCGCGATCACCTGGACGCGCTCGGCCTGGGCGGGTGCGTCGACGGTCTGGACCTCACGGATGCGGAACTGGTGACGGCGTATGAGCGAGCCATCGCGCTCGTGTTTCCGAGCTTCTATGAGGGCTTCGGCCTTCCTGTGCTGGAGGCGATGGCTGCTGGCTGTCCCGTCATCGCCTCGAGTACCTCGTCGCTGCCGGAGGTCGCCGGTGACGCTGCGCTCCTCTTGGATCCAACCGATCACGATGCGTTGCTTCGCGCCGCCACTCGTCTCGCGGACGAGCCTGCGCTTCGCGAACACTACGCGCGCGCTGGAAGAGAGCGCGCGGCCCGCTTCTCGTTCGACGCGATGATGACGGCCTTCATCGCACAACTGGAGGCTGCCGCCGGAACCATGGCGACGCCGGGCTCATGAAGCGTCAGCTTCGTTCCGTTCTGTACCTCACGCGCAGACGGGAGTGGCGTCTCCTGACGGCACACACACTGAAAGCACTGGGAGGCACGAGTTGGCTTTCCCGTATGACCTGTCCGATTCGGGTGGCCGGTGTCGATCGACGTCCTGGTCTTCGCGTTCATGTCGAACCGGGAGACCTCATTAGCGATGATCTCTGCCGCCGTGGAATCTGGGAGCCTGTTCTCAGCCGCCTCATCGTGGAGCGCGCACGTCGCGGCGGAGTGCTGATCGACGCAGGCGCGAACCAGGGGTACTACTCGCTCCTGTGGGCCGCCGCGAATCCGCAGAATCAAGTGTACGCGTACGAGCCATCCCCTCGGGTCATGCCGCGGCTGATGCGGAACGTCGCGCTCAATCACTTGACCGCGCAGATCGAGCTTCACGAGATTGCCCTCTCAGACCGCAACGGCACCTCCACGTTCGACCTCGACTCCCCGTCACAGACGGGGTGGGGCTCACTCGTCGACGGACCGGGTGGAGAGGTCACAGTCACCACCCGCCGGCTCGATACGCTCATGGCGGACCTCGCGTACGCCGCCGTGCTCAAGATCGATGCCGAGGGGTGGGACACACGAATCCTGTACGGGGCGGAGCAACTGCTTCGTCAGGGACGAGTTGGTGCGGTCTATTTCGAACAGCACGCCACCAGCATGCAGGCGCTGGGGATCCCCGCGAGCGCGGCGGCGGAGTTCCTGGAGAGTTGTGGATATGCACTCCGGCGCATCGGCGAGTGGGACGACGCCGACGCCGACGTGCTCACGGAATGGGAAGCTCTCCCGCGGTGACTGGGGGTCTTCCTGCGACGCGGAGCGCCGCTGCAATCGTCTCTGCGGCAACGTCCAGCGAGCGCTCGCGGACCCACGCGAACGCGGTGGCGGCGAGCCGTGCTGCGAGCTCGCCATCGGCGATCAGTCGTGTGATCGCAAGCGCCCACTCCACCGGCGTCTCCGCAAGCAGATAGTGGACCTCCGGCTCCACGTTCAGACCCTCGACCGCGGCGAACGTCGCAACCACAGGGCGACCCTGGGCGAACGCTTCAAGGATCTTTACGCGCGTTCCTCCGCCGGCGCGAATGGGGACCAGAGCGACGTGCGCGCGCACGTACAGCGGCTCGACGGACGGGGGCGCCTCCACGTAAGAGACGTGGTCTTCGACAGCCATTCGTAAGCGCAGCGCCGGGCGAGCACCTCCGCCCGCCACCAGAAGCAGGAAGTCTTCGCAGCCGGTGGCGCGCAGCGCGGGCAGCACCTCGTCGAGCAGGAACCAGACGGCGTCTTCGTTGGGGTAGTAGCCGAGCGCTCCGATGAAGAGAAACGCCAGCGGCGCAGCCGGCGGCTCGGGGCGCACGCGCGGTACGTTCACTGCGTTTTCCTGCACTGCCAGGTTGCCCAGCCCGTATTGAGCGGCGAGTGCCTTCGCATCCGCATCCGAACAGGCGAACACGCGCTGCAGGAGCCGCAGCCAGTGACGCTCCTCCTTCTCGAGATGCGTGGCCTCGCGCGTCAGGCGGCGCGCG
>JANMSA010000758.1:0-2279 GCA_031388865.1 Acidobacteriota bacterium
TCAGAAACGAGCACCTCGGACCGAGGTTCCATGGCAGGCCACGTGCAGATCGCTCCTGCATGATTCGCCCAACGATCGCCTCGGTGTAAGAGCCCTCTTTGTCCATGGCCGAATCTCCCGGGTACTCAACCAATGTCGCGCTCGGTGAGCCTCCGCTCCACCGCGCCGCTTACCTCACTGTAAGAGCCAAATTCGCGCTAGCACTGCTACTGAGCTTCGCCTGGTCCGCTCTGGCCGCGTGGCTTGCGGTGCCCTGGATGCATGAGCTCGCCGCTTTGACGAACTGGCCGGTGGCGTTGATCGTCGTGGGTGGCATCGCGCTCGTCCCTGGGCTGATGAACGCTTTTCTTGCAGTAAGCCTCCTGCTCGATCGGCGGCCGGTCCGCCGCCCCTTCCTCCGCTACCCCGGCATCAGCATCCTCATCTCCGCCTTCAATGAGGAGCAATCAATCCTCGACACGCTGCAGTCCATCGCAGATCAGGGCTACCCTGGCCAGTTCGAAGCGATCGTCATCGACGACGGTTCCACTGACGCCACCGCGGACATGGTCGGGAGGCTGACTTACCCCTGGCTGCGACTGCTGCGGCAGACGAGCAATCAAGCCAAGTCGGCGGCGTTGAACCGCGGCCTTGCCGAGGCGCAGTTCGATCTCATCGTCACCCTCGACGCCGATTCCTACCTTTACAAGGACGCGCTGCGCAATCTTGTGGAGCGTTACCTGACCGACCCTCCCGGCACCCGAGCCGTTGCCGGCACCATGCTCGTGCGCAACTCGCGGGAGAACTGGATCACCAAAGCACAGGAGTGGGACTATTTTCACGGGATCGCTGCCATCAAACGGATGCAGTCGCTTTACCACGGCACGCTGGTGGCGCAAGGCGCATTTTCGATCTACGACCGCAAGGCCTTAGAGGAAGTCGGCGGTTGGGTCACGTGCGTTGGCGAGGACATCGTGCTGACCTGGGCGATGCTCGAGCGTGGCTGGCGGGTGGGGCACGCCGAGGATGCGTGCTGTTTCACCAACGCGCCCGAGGAGCTCGGGGTTTTCGTTCGACAACGGCGTCGATGGGCGCGTGGCATGATGGAAGCCTTCCGCCGCCACCCGCGCATCTTGCTGGTCCGCCGAATGTCGACGTTCTTCATCTGCTGGAACCTGCTCTTTCCCTGGCTCGACTTCGTCTATACGGTCGCCTTTCTACCGGGGTTGATTCTGGCTCTGTTCGGTGTGTACTGGATTGCTGGTCCCATGACGCTGGCGCTGTTACCAATGGCACTGCTCATGAACTTCCTGATGTATCGCGTCAGCGGCAGGATGTTCGGTGATCAGGGATTGCGTGTTCGCCGTAACGTAGCCGGATTTCTGATCTATGTCTTCGGCTACAGCCTGATCCTGCAACCGGTCAGCGTTGCGGGCTACGTCTCGGAGATGCTCGGGTTGAGCAAGACCTGGGGCACCAAGTGATCCGCGCACGGGGGCTGCTTGCGGCGCTGATGGCCATGCTGGCGGCAGGCGGCGCGCAAGCGCAGATGGCCATACCTGGCGACATCAGCGCCAACAGCGACGCAACCGGCTTCGACGCGCTGCGCGTCCGCTCCGGCGTACTGCTCCGCTACGCATCGCCTTTCGACTACGTGGGCGTCGTCGCGCAGACCACGCACTACAGTCAGTCCAGGTGGGACCGCGATGCCCCGGCCATCATGGCTTTGTGGCGAAGACAGCGCCGCGAGACGCTGGCGGGCACCATCGGCGAGGCGGGACTGGTGCGCATGGCCGGTCGCACACGGGTGATCGGCGATACAACCTTGAGTTTGCGGCCCAGCGCCCGCACCGGCGTCGAGCTGCTCGCTGCGAGCGACCTGGTCGAAACGCAGCGTGCTCTCGAGCGCGCGACGGCGTATACATTTTTCGGGATGAGCGCCGAGCGGCAACTGACCGAGCGCTTCACCGCCATTGGCCTTGCCGGCTATCAACGGTTCACGGACGGCAACGAGCGGTTGCATTTGCGCGGCCGTCTGATCTGGATGCTGGTTCCCGAACACGGCATCTCTGCGCAGCTGCGCTGGCGGCAGTTCGAGACCGGGCAGCTCGATGTCGACCGCGCTTATTTCAACCCGGAAAGCTACGGCGAGTGGCAGGCCGGAGTGGCCATCCGCAAACGTTACGCAGGGTGGCAATGGTCCGGCACACTGGCGGCGGGCCGGGAAGAGATCGACAGCGATACGACAAACCCGACAGCGCTGGCTGAGTTGCGCACGGAGGGAACGCTGGGCAAAGACA
>JANMSA010000792.1:0-7675 GCA_031388865.1 Acidobacteriota bacterium
TCTCAGCAACAACTCCTCGGTGATTCCGCCGTAGAGCATGCGCACCGCGAGGGGCATGGCGATGCGCTCCTGCGCCGCCTGCACGGCGGCTGGCGCGGTCTGGGAGAATCCGAAGAGGGCCAGCCCACCGACGAGTCCGGCCACGACTCCGGGCACGAGCTGCGGTCGCAGCGCGGGCAGCACGGGCTGCCGTGAGGCGACCGCTTCGAACGCCGGAGCCCGCAATCCGGTCGGAGGGCTGAGGGCGACCCCCGACCAGACAGCCAGCGCGAGCAGGACCGCACTCTGCGCAAGGCTCAACAAGATCACGACCCACAGCGGAAACGGCAACGGCGGCATCTCGCGCCCGAGCATCGCCGGCAGACTGGCGATGAGTCCCGGAACCCGCAAAGTCAACGCGACGACTCCGACAAACCCCGCACCCCACATCAGAAGCCCCAGTTTCCACCGCTGCGACATGGCTCGAGTCTCCCTCGGGAAATACGACGCGCCGCGATTCGTTCACCATTCCACGCGTGATACGATTCACGCCGTGTCGGGCAGTAGCGCAGCCTGGTAGCGTACCTGAATGGGGTTCAGGTGGTCGCGAGTTCAAATCTCGCCTGCCCGACCAAACAACTCCACCCCCTGACGCACCCTCCCACAGCAGGGGTGCTACGTGCAGACACCGCTCGAAGAGGCGATCGAACGACTGACGCTGTTCGATGACTTTCGCGTCAAGTCGGCGCGCATGCGCGGTGCGCACTGTAATAGAGACGGATGCGAATTTGGTTTGTGATCGATTGGTGGACCACCTGCCTTTCAAACCTCCGCAGAGCGACGCCAGAAGAACAGATGCCATCGTCCCTTCCCTTGCTGCCACTGCGCGACGACGAGGATCACCACCGTCACGGCCAGCATCCACTGGGCGATCACCGGACCGGCGAGGAGCACTTCGACGAGCGCGGCGAACATCAGCCACGGAACGAGCAGCAGAAGCCAGGCAAACGCGTCCTGGACGCGCGAAGCACTTCCGGGGCCGCGCCGTTCCTTTTTGAAATCGGGACGCGCGTTCTTTTCGCCGGAGAGGCGCGCCTCCTCGCTGGCGCGCACGTAGCTGTAGCGATCGGCGAAGACGATCCGGCAGAGGTCATCGAGCACGCCCGCGTGATGTAAGTAGCCATCGTGCGCTGCGACTGGTGCAGGGAGCGGATAACTCGCCACGCGCACGTTGTCCACCTCCTGTTCGCGAAGGATGTCGGGAGCGACGGTCTCGATCGGGCCGCTGATCAGATCGGCGCGGTCCCAGTAATTGAACCAGTGGATGCGCGGCTTCCGTCCGGTCGTGGAGAACGGCGGTGTGCCGAGGTCACCTCGCATCTTCTCCACCAGCATGTCGTAGATCCGATAGCGCGAGCTCAACGCGGCGAAGAAGTAGTTGATCTTGTCGATCGGGCTTCCCATGGTAACGAGGTGGGTCACCTTGTCGATCCGCACCGGTCCATTCAACGGATCGCCATCTGCGGGATGGCGGGCTACGTTGAAACGGCGCAAATCGAGGAGCGCGTCGACCGCCACTGCGGTGCCCAGGCTGTGGCAGACCATGACGATACGGCCGCAGCGCTCGTCGGCCATCACATGCCGCAGGTGGCGTACCGCGCTGTCGATGATCGCCTTACGGCGCTTGAATAACGGTTCGGCTTCCTCATAGGTGACGAACTGCTGCACGTCGCCGATGTACCCGCGCAGGAAGCGCGTGCCACCGACCGCCGCCAGCACTGCGGTCATGAGCGTGATCGCATTGGAGAAGGAAGGAGACAGCCAGGCACTGCCGGTCGCATCGCGCATCACGTACGGTGCGAACTGCACCAGCAGCCAATAACTTGCCAGGAATAGCAGCCCGGCGCCGGAGGCGATGCCGATGAGAAGCGATGCGACGGCGAAGACATTGCGGATCTCCCGCCACCGATGATGGTCATGCCACCCATGCAGCAACTCGATGAGTGCCACGTCGTCACTCTTGCTCCGGACGAACTCCAGGAACTCGGCGAACGTGCCACGTGCATGCGCTCTCCGCTCATTTCGTTCCTGAAAAGTCGAATAGAAGCCGGCCAGCTTGTTCCGCAATCCCTCGAGGCCCGGCTGCTCGTCGCCGGCATCGCGTCTCGCGCGGCACAACCCGACCAGATCGCCACGGCGCAGGCGCTCGTAGCTGCGCCACGGCGAGAGCAGGAGACGCAGCGGCGTGCCCAGCTGGCGCGCAAGCCACGCAACGACTTCCATCGCGCCCGGCGCTTCCGCGGCCTCGGGTGCCCAGAAGGCCTCGAAGAAACGCACCTGCTGGGATGGCCGGCCGCCACCGCTCACACGCGTGGTGAGATACACGATGTCCGCCGCGTCCTCGGATTCGCCGCCGCCGTACGGCTCCGAACGCGGTTTCGTATCGAGGCGCATGTCGCGGAAATCGGGATCGTTCGTTCTGGATCCCGCCATGGAGGAGACATACTCGTCCAGCCGCTGAACGAGACGGCACATGTCCTCGTAATGCCGCTGCTGTCCGATGCCGTGGAAATAGACGACGGCGGTGTACTCCGACGCACGCGGCGTGGAGGTCGCCTGCGGCTCGGGCGGCGGCGCGGCAGAAGGTTCGGTCATGAACGATTTCTTTCCGGATTATGTGGCATTGCGGCTAGCCGATCCTATATTTCGTTCATGGAATGCGCGTTCTGCGGTGAGGCGCTCGCCGAGCCCGACGCCGCCCTGCGAGAGGCGAAGGTGGAGTGCGCTTGCGGGTTCGTGAATCTGGTCGAGCACGATGAAATGCCGATGCCGCTGCGGGAGACGATCGAACAGGTTGCTCCCGGACGGAACGATCTGCTGGCCGATTCGGATGACCCGCAACGCTGCCGCGAAGTCCTGGGTCAGTTGTTCGACCTGGTCCTCGCTCGCGCGCACCGGATTGTCGAAGCCGATCTTGATGCCGCGTGCCTCGCTGTCGGGCGGTACCTCGCGCATTTCGAAGAGGAATCTCTCGCCTACCGCCGCGGCGATGCGAATCGTGCGCTGTCCGTTCCGAGCGTCGGACGTGCAGTACAGCTCCTGGTTTCATCGATTTTCCTCATCGGGCGATCTCCTTCCGAGCTGGCCGCTGCCGACTGGCGCGTGCGGCAGTTCGTGGCAAAGCACAGCGAGATTGCCAGCAATGTGTTCTCGCTCAGCGGCTTCATCGATCAGCTCCGCAATGGAATGATCGAAGGGCGGTTCCGTGGCGGAGTGTTCTATCTGCGCAAGACAGCTCTGCACATCAGCATGAAGGAATGGGCGCACAATCGCGATCTGCGATGGAAACGGTCGACGATCACGCGCGAGCGCGACGAGCTTTTCAGCGCGCCGTCGCATGAGGCGCAGGAAGTGCTGCTCGGCTTCTCACCCGACCTCGCGGCTCAGCTGTTCGAGAACCGCCACGAGCGCCTGAAGAAGATGGCCTCGGCGCAGGAGGGCTCGCTCTACTTCATCGACGAGCGAGATTGCGACGAGGGTGTGCTACGCCTGTTTCAGGCGTTCCTCTTCACGGAGGAACGCCTACGTGCGTTCTCCCAACCGTTCTACTGGGACCTCGGCACGCGCGACGAAACAGTGGACGGGACGGAGATCCTCTCGCGCGCGGGACGACAGAACTGGCTGAACTACTACCCGGTGATCCCAACGGTCGGCATCGACGGCGCCCGTGGGTTCCTCGTCTCCGCCGAGATCCTGACGTACGCGGTGGGCAATCTCGAGATGTACAAGGGACGGCTCCTCGAGCGCGTATACGGCGAAACGCGGAGCAACGGCGTCTCCGAGGCGTCGCTGAATCGCATCGCGCGATTGCGGGGTCAGGCCCATCGCGATTTCGAGAAGTTTGCCGCGCGCGCCGCGCAGAACGCCGGCTTCGAAGCGACGACGTCCGTCCACGAATGTGATGGGCGAATGCTGGAAGGGGGAGAAATCGACCTGCTGATTGCGGCGACCGGAGACGATGGGCGGCTGATCGTTGGCCTGGCCGAGGTGAAAGACTTCGACATTACGTTCCAGCGGTCCCACACGCTCGAGCTGCTGCGCAACAAGATCGCGGACGCCGAACGGCAGCTCGCCCGCAAGCTCGCGGATGTGAAGCGCCAGTGGCCCAACTTGCTCGAAGAGCGCTGGCCCGGCCGGTTCGCCGCCGCGGCACAACCGGCGATCGTGGCAATTGTCGTCACATCGCAGTTCCTTCCGGCCATGGTGTACGGCGACTATCCGCTGATCTCGGTGGAAGCGCTGCCCGAGTTCCTGCGCATGTTGCGAACGGGCCTGCGGCGGTTTCCGAAAAACTTCGCCGCCGCAGGTCTTGCGTAGAACGTCATCCAGAGCGTGCGCGAGGGATGGCAGGCCCACCAGCCCGTCATTTCGCCAAGCGAACGCCCCAGGACGGTGAGCTTCGGCAGCAGCACGGTCGCGATCGGTTCAGGCCCGGAGGACGGGGCCAGGCCTTCTTTTTTCGCTTTACCTCGACGCCGCAAGCAGGGTGCATGGGCAGAGAATCGGCCCCGGTTGATTCAGGAGGAGACTGGAAACGACTCTGGCGGACGGTCGCGCTGGCCCGTCCGCGGGCTGCCGCTCTGTGTCGCGGTTTACGGGCTTTACGCCGCTCGCGAACGGACAACTCGCGCTCAGCCGGTGGCCGGCATCTTGAAGCCCAGGTACGTGCCCGCGCTGATGCCCATCAGGGCGAGGAGCGTGGTGTTGAACTCCGGCATCGAGAGCACGTGGAAGACAGAGGCCAGGAAGATCACGCCGAGGACGAAGGTCCAGAGGATGACCTGCAGGCGGTGCAGCGCCACGGCGCCGTTGTCATCCGTTAGGACATCCGTCAGCCAGCCGACGCTCGGCGGAGCCTTGACCAGGTTCACTTTCTCCTGCTGGATCGCGGCGAGGCGGGCATTGAGGGCGTCCGTGAGTGCCGGCGTGATCCCCGCCGCGGTGAGCTGCGCACGGAGCGTCGTCTCCTCGGTATTCAAGCGATCGATGGCGGTCTTGATCCGCGTCGAGGCCGTCGCGTCGATGGCCACCGCGCCGAGTGCCGTGGCGCCACTGATGCCGATCAGGATGAGCGTGGAGTTGGAGACCGTGTCGCGATTCCCCGTGATCATCCAGATCGTGACGTAGCTGACGAGGACGATGAAGAGCCACCAGGCCATCTGCGAGCGGCCCAGGCTGAAGGCTTGCGGCTGCTCGTTGATGGACGGGCCGTTGCGCAGGATGTCGGTCGACTTCACCAAGTGGCGGAAGTACCAGAGCACCAGGATCAGGACGAAGATCCAAGCCCAGGCGGCGATGCCCCACTCCATCTTCCGGAGCTTCATCAGCCCGGCATCGTCGCGCGCGGGCAGCGGGCTGCTGCCGTCGAAGCCGGCGCTCACGTGTATCTTCGAGATCGGCTGGGTGAAGGGCGCTTCCAGAAGGCGCGACCAGAGATCCGTGTTCGTGTCATTGCGCTCCAGCCGGAAGACGAAGTCGGAGGTGGCCTGATCGATCGGACGGAGCACAGTGTCCTGGCCGTTCACGAAAAGGGTGATCGCTTTCGTGCCGGCGGCCTTGCGGAAGACATCGTCATGAGCGATGCGGACCACGACCACGTCGCCGAGGCGGACGGTCTTGTGGTCGACTTCGACCCACTTCCCTTTGACCTTCTCCATAACCGGCGCGAAGGTCAGGATCACCTCGGCTTTGGGATCAGCCGTGGCCGCCGTCTTCGTCGTCGTGCTGGACGTGGCCGCGGTCTGGGTGGTCGTCTTGACGGTTCCCGTCGTTTGGGTTGTGCCGGCCGCTCCGCCACTGTTCGTAGCGGGCTGCGTTTGGGCAAAGGCGGCGGCGGGCAGAGCGATCAGCATCAAAGCAGCGAAAACTCTCCGGGCCAGAGTCATGTGAGCGTCCTCCTCTCTGAAGGTAAGAGAGTCCAGAAACAGGGTTTTCCCTACCCAGGCGTGGCGTCGAACCAAGAGGTAAGTCCGTGATCCGTGATCGGCGATTTCGTGAACCGATGGCGAACCTGATCGAACGCCATCGGAACGACATCCAATTGACGTTTTGCGAGAAAGCGTATGTTCGAGCGCATCCACTCGTTCGCGAGCGGCAACACGGGCATTCCGACGCCGAGGTACCCCCCCCTCCTTCATGGCCACAGTTGCTTCTGGGATCCGTCCGGGAACACCGCCGTCGCGGTCTCGCCGCTCACGGTTCCTTCAATCCGCAACAGCGCTCCCGTGCTGTAGCCGACGCCGCGGCTCATGCCCATGTCGATCAGGAAGACCAGGCCGTCGAAGTCCTCGAACATCGTTCCCTTCTTGCGCTTCGAGCTGTCATTGAGGGTGTAGGTGCCCGGCTGGTGTCCGAAGACGATGTGCTTCACGCCGAGGGCGTCGGCGTAGCTGAGCAGCCTGGCCATGCTCTTGATGGACTTCTCGCCCTTTTTCTCCCACCAGGCCTCAGGCTTCATGCGCGCTTCGAGCAAGCCTTTGTTGCCGAGGAGCACTTTCGCGGAGTAGCCGTCTTTGTCGAGCCCTTGTTCCAGGTCGCCGGTGAGCTGCGAGAATGTGCGGCCCTTGGTGCTTCCCGCGTGGGCGAAGAACCAGCCATTGACCCGCGTCGCGAACGGCAGGCAGAGCAGGAACTCTCCCGATGCCCTGCGCATCCGTCCCGGCCGCGACGGCCTGCGGCTGGATCCCCGCCGCCTGCAGCTCCTTCTGGAACTCGCTGGTCTTGTTGCTGTCCGAATTCTCGAGGAACTCCGCTTCGTGATTGCCGGCGGAGATGACCACGCGCCCGCCTTGCGTTGCAGCAGAAGCGATGAGCGCGCGCATGAGCGCAATCACGTTCAGCGACTGGTTCCACTTGTCGATCATGTCGCCCGTCACCACGAGAACGCCCTGCCCACCGCTCCAAGCGACCTGCTCCGGTGAGGCTGGCGTACCGGCGATGAGCCCTCCGCCGGCGAGCAACGTCACCAGACGGTCGTAGTCGCCGTGCGTATCGCCCAGAGCATGAACCACTTCCGTCGTTGTGAGCGTGATCACGGCCGGACACCGGCCCCAATCCCTGGCCGGCGTGTCACCGGATAGCGGGAGCGCGAGGACGAGCAGCAGAAGTGAGGAAAAGGATCGGGGGTTCATCTGCAAGAGGAGTGATGAGCGAGGGCGGCTCCCTACCCTCGCTCGCACCGCCGCTTCATTTCCTGCACTGCCCCAGCAACAGATGCAAGTAAAACTCGCCGTGTTCTCTCCGGCGTTGCGTCGTTCATCGTCACCCATAGACGACCCAGCGCGGTCCTGTAGGCGTCCACGCCATCAAACTTCTGGGTTCCCTCGGGGCCATGCTTCCCGAAGACCCTGTCAGTCATGCTCGCGCCCTCACGTGGAGGGTTCCCGCACAACGGCGATCAGCGAGTCTTCAGCGACCATTGGAAGGGACCGGGATACCAGAGGAAGAGGCCGTATCCCTTCGATGACTTGACGTTTTCCACGCGCCGGCTCACCGCCCACTTCTGGCTGACCTGAATGCTCCACAGGTACGGCTGATTGGCGGCAAGCAGCTCGTGAAGCCGGTGGAAGATCACGCGGCGCTTTCCGTGGTCAAACTCGCGGCGCGCCTCTTCGATCAACCGATCGACCTCTGGGTT
>JANMSA010000796.1:0-9910 GCA_031388865.1 Acidobacteriota bacterium
CGGCAATCCGATCGGCGGCGAGACCAACCAGGCGTACATCGCCACCGCTTCTGGTTCTTACACGGTGACGGTGACCGCGAGCGGTTGCTCCAGCGCTCCGTCCACCGCGACGCCGGTCACGGTCAATCCGATTCCTGCGACACCCACCATCACGCCCGGCGGTCCGACCACGTTCTGCACCGGCGGCAGCGTGACGCTGAGCTCCAGCAGCGCGTCCGGCAACCAGTGGTACGAAGGAGTGACTCTCCTGGCTGGTGCGACCAACCAGAATTACGTCGCGACCACGAGCGGCAATTACAACGTGGTCGTCACGGCTCTCGGATGCCCCAGCTCTCCGTCGGCATCCACTGCGGTCACCGTCAACCCCATTCCCCCGACTCCAACCGTCAGCGCCTCGGGACCGCTGTCCTTCTGTCAG
The DNA here is from genome assembly GCA_031388865.1 of Acidobacteriota bacterium. Taxonomy (GTDB): domain Bacteria; phylum Acidobacteriota; class Thermoanaerobaculia; order Gp7-AA8; family Gp7-AA8; genus QHVT01. The sequence continues at coordinate 419 of JANMSA010000796.1, forward strand.
GGCTTCAGCGTCACGCTGACCTCCAGCAGCGCATCGGGCAACCAGTGGTACAACGGCCTCACTCTCCTCGCCGGTCAGACGAACCAGACGTACGTCGCCTCGACGACTGGCAACTTCAACGTCGTGGTGACGGCGCTCGGCTGCTCGAGCTCTCCCTCGAGCTCCGTCGCCGTCTCGGTGACCCCGATACCGCCGCAGCCCACGGTCACGCTCAGCGGTCCGACCACGTTCTGTACAGGGGGAAGCGTCACCCTGACCTCGAGCAGCGCCAGCGGCAACCAGTGGTACGACGGACTGACGCTGCTTCCCGGTGAGATCAATCAGACGTACGTCGCCACAGCAAGCGGGAACTACAACGTGGTCGTGACCACGCCGTTGAGTCTCCTCAAGGGGAACGTTGCGACCTCCGCGGCGGCCCCCTCCGGATGCGCCAGTCCGCCGTCGGCGTCCACGACGGTCACCGTGAACCCGATCCCTGCGACACCCACCATCACTCCGGGAGGCCCGACCACGTTTTGCGCAGGCGGCAGCGTGACGCTGACCTCGAGCAGCGCGTCCGGCAACCAGTGGCTGCTGAACGGCAATCCGATCGGCGGCGAGACCAACCAGACGTACATCGCCACCGCTTCCGGTTCTTACACGGTCACGGCGACCGCGAGTGGCTGCAGCAGCGCTCCGTCCACCGCCACGACAGTCACGGTCACCCCGCTCCCGGCCACTCCGACGATCACACCCGGCGGACCGACCACCTTCTGTACGGGCGGCAGCGTGACGCTGACGTCCAGCAGCGCGTCCGGCAACCAGTGGCTGCTGAACGGCAATCCGATCGGCGGCGAGACCAACCAGACGTACGTCGCCACCGCCTCTGGTTCTTACACGGTGACGGTGAGCGCGAGCGGTTGCAGCAGCGCTCCGTCCACCGCGACGACGGTCACGATCAACCCGATTCCGGCGACCCCGACGATCACCCCGGGCGGTCCGACCACGTTCTGCGCAGGCGGCAGCGTGACGCTGACGTCCAGCAGCGCGAGCGGCAATCAGTGGCTTCTCAACGGCAATCCGATCGGCGGCGCCACCAATCAGGCGTACAGCGCGACGACGTCCGGTTCTTACACGGTCATGGTGACCGCGAGCGGCTGCACCAGCGCTGCGTCCACCGCCACGACGGTCACGGTCAATCCCATTCCGGCCACACCCACGATCACGCCTGGTGGTCCGACTTCGTTCTGCACGGGCGGCAGCGTCACACTGACCTCGAGCAGCGCCAGCGGCAATCAGTGGCTCGTGAACGGGAACCCGATCGCCGGCCAGACGAACCAGACTTATGTAGCCACCACTGCCGGTGACTACTCGGTCACGGTGACCGCGAGCGGTTGCACGAGCAACGCGTCTGCGACCACCACGGTCACGGTCAACGCCATCCCGAGCGCGACCATCACCACGGCGAGCAGCATCGTCACGGGTGCGGGCGGCAATGCCTCCGTTCCGAATGCCGGCATCGGTGCAACGTACGCGTGGGGCATCACCAACGGCACGTTCACCGGTGTCACGACGGGCAACGCGGTCACGTTCACGGCCGGAGCTCCCGGCCCCCTGGGACTCACCGTTACCGTCACGGGTCAGGGTGGTTGCCAGGCGAGCGGCAACGCCACGGTCACCGTCACTGCAGCTCCCAACCCGGTCACCGTGACGAGCGTCACTCCCGGCTCCGGAAAGATCACCGGAGGCAAGCCGGTGACGATCAGCGGCAGCGGTTTCCTGGCTTCACCGTCCGTGACCTTCGATGGTTCCGCGGCGACCAGTGTGGTGAGAGTCAACAGCACGACCATCACCGCAGTCACGCCGGCTCATGCGGCGGGTGCGGTCAACGTGACGGTCACCAACACCGATGCCTCGACCGGCACCTTGAACAACGGGTACACGTACCTCACGCAGCAGTTCGACCCGAACAACGACGGGATGATCGATCCGTCGGACATCTTCTACCTCGTCAACTTCCTCTTCAGCGGTGGCCCAACCCCCGCGGGACCGGCCGGTCTGATGTCGGGTGACGCCAACGGCGACAACCTCGTCGACCCGGCCGACATCTTCTACGTCGTCAACTACCTCTTCCTCGGCGGACCGGTACCCGCCGTGAAGACGGGCGGGATCACGAGCGACGCGGATATCCGTCTGTCAGGCTCTCTCACGCTTGGTGCACCAGTCGTTCGTGAAGGCAGAACGTTCATCCCGGTGACGGTGATGACGACGCCGGGCTCGATCGAGCCGCAGGCACTCGCGCTCAACCTGCGCGTCGCCGGAAACGGTTCCATCGTGGCCATCCGTCGCGCAGGAGCAACGAAGGCCTCGCAGCCCGTGTTCGAGGTAACGCGTACAACAAAGGATGGTGCGGCTTACCTCGTGGCGTTCGGAAGCGGCAGCATGTTCTCGGCTTCCGCCGTCGTGGCGGAGATCGAGCTGGGGCGCAGCGGAGGAGGTCAGGTTCGCATCGAAGTCGACCCAGGTCTGACGATGCTGAGCAGCGGTGGCGTGCATCAGGCCACCGTCGCTGCAGGCACACTGCAAGTCCGTGGCGTCACGGTGGGAAGCTCTGTCGAGCGCCAGCCGTCCGCACGAGAGAGAAACTGATCCAATGAAATCGACGAAAGTGCAGTCGCTTCTCCGTCTCACGTTCGCGCTGGTGGTGGTGTGCGGTCTCTGGGCCGCACCCGCCTCCGCGCAGTCGCTGGACGCGGTCACGGTGGGTACGGTGATCGCAAACGGCCCGGTCATCAACGTGCCGGTCTACGTGCGGGATTCGTCCGGCACGCCGCTCGGCATTACCCAGCCGTTCGGCTCACGCATCCAGTCGTTCAGCCTCAAGGTCGACTATGCCGTGTCTCCGTTCATCCAGTCGGTGACGTTCACCCGCTCCGGCATCACGCAGTCGCTGACGCCCACGTTCACGAGCTCCCCATCCGCTCCCGGCTCCATCTCGCTCCTGATGACGTTCGACGAGACGACCAACCTGGTCCCGTTCGTTTCGAACGCACCGGTGCCAGGCAATGAGGTCGGACGGCTCACCTTCACGTTCTCACCCGCCACCCCGCCGGGAACGACGATCCCCTTGACGCTCGATGCGACCCTCACGCAGTTGAGCAACGAAGGCGGCACCACGACCGAATCCGTGACCAACAACAATCTAGCTCTCGTGAACGGTTCCGTCACCGTGCTCGCAGCAGTGGCGGAGGCAGCGATCCCGACTCTCGGCGGCTGGGCTTTGCTTCTTCTCGCGGCCGCACTCTCCTTCATCGTGCTCCGGCGAATCTGAAGTTCAGCGTCCTCTTTCAAGACCCAGGAAATTCTAACGACCATGTTCGATCCCCGGTTGCGTTCCTCCGTTCGCTCGTTGGTTCTTTTGGCTCTGATGGGTTTCCTCGCCGCCGGCAGTACGGCGGCGCAGGACACCATCACCGTCGGATCGGTGGTTGCGGACGGTCCGACCGTCACCGTGCCCGTGCATATCCGCGACGTCGCCGGCACGCCTCTCGGCAATGACCGGCCGGCAGGCTCGAAGATTCAGTCCTTCAGCATCAAGGTCATCTACGCTCCTGCATCCGCGGTCTCCAGCGTCACGTTCGAGCGGGCGGGGATCACCGCCAGTCTCAATCCGACCATCGAGCTGGCTCCGACTTCGGCAGGCGCAATCTCGCTGCTGGCGACCTTTCAGGAGTCTTCGAACCCAATCCCGTTCACCGCCGCCGGTGCGCCTGGAAATCAAGTGGCGCGACTCGTCTTCACGCTCTCAGCTTCCGCCACGCCAGGCACGTCGATCACGCTCTCGATCGACAGCGGACTGACGCAGCTCACAGACGCCGGCGGCAGCGCTGCCACGAAAGAGACCGAGGCGAACGGCGGACTGTCGCTCGTGGATGGCGAGATCGACCTCCCCGTGCCCTCGCTCACGATCACGCCGTCTCCGTCAGACGTTCCCTCGAACGGGACGACGACGCTGCGCGTCAGCTCGGACCGGGGGATGATTCGCGCGACGTCGTTCATCCTTTCTTCAAGTAATCCTGGCGCCGCGACCGTTGCGAGCTCGGTGAGCATCTCGGCGGGCTCGAAACGAGCCGATGCGACGGTGGCAGGTGTTGCGATCGGCACGACAACGATCACGGCGACCCTCCCTGCATCCATGGGCGGATCGACCGCATCCGCGATCGTGAACGTCGTCGCTCCGGTCGTATCGTGTTCGACGCCTGCTGCTCCTGTGATCGCCGCACCGCAGACCGCCGGGACCGGCGCGGCATACTCGGTGACCTGGCCCGCTGTCTCGGGCGCGACGGAGTACGCCGTCGAGGAAGCCCTCAGCAGCGACTTCGCCGGCTTCAGTGTGAAGAGCGTGACCACGCCCACCCTCTCGTTCACACATTCCGTCTCCTCGGATACTCGCTACTACTACCGCGTCCGGGCGCAGAACCGTTCCACCGGTTGCGATCTGACCGGAGCATTTTCCAATGTGGTGTCGGTGCTGGTTCAGTCCGCGGTCGCGCCGGTTCAGGCCCTTCGTGTGCTGCCTGTCGTCGGCTCGACCGCGGGCGATCAGGGCTCGTTCTTCAGGACGTCCATGCAGCTGTTCAACGTGCACGACACGCCTGTCTCTGGTCAGGTCATCCTGCACCGCTCGGGAACTCCGGATGCGACGCTGGCGTTCTCGCTGGCGCCCGGCAAGAGCATTTCGTGGGACGATCTGCTCGCGGCGATGGGCACGAGTGGCATCGGCACCGCCGACATCCTCGGCGACGTCGGATCTGCACTGCCGGTCAGCTCCGTTCGCGTTTTCAACGACGCCGGTGCGGCCGGGACGAGCGGCCTGAATGAAGAGGCGCTGGCAGTCGAGGACGCTCTGCTGGCGGGACAGACCGGCGGGATCATTGCGCCTTCCGACTTCACGCGATTCCGCCTGAACATCGGCGTGCGCACTCTCCAGCAGGGCGCCTCAATGACCATCCTCGTGCGTGATGCCGAAGGTGCGTTGCTGAAGACGGTGACGCGTAGCTACGGAGCGACGTTCTTCGGGCAGGTCACATCCGGTCAGATGCTCGATGGCCTGGTACTCAGAGGCGGGGAGAGCCTGACCTTCCTCATGAACAACGGCAGCGCATTCATCTACGGGGCGACCACCGACAACAAGACCAACGATCCGTCGATGCAGCTCGTCCGCCGGCGTTGAAGCGCGCCGGCGTTCATCTGCGGCGCGGCAGGGAACCGGATCGGCTCGCGAGATCTTCGCGCAGCAACGCGTAGACTCGCTCGGTCTCCCGCTTCAGGGCGGCAGTGTCGCCACTGTTGGCGACCACGTAGTCAGCGTGTCGCAGTCGTTCCTCGCGCGGGATCTGATTCGCGATGCGCCTGGTCACTTCCTCGCGCGTGAGGCCGCGGGCCATGCCGCGCTCGATCTGCACCGCCGGATCCACATCCACGACCACGATCCTGTCGTAGCGCTCACGCCCGCCGGACTCGATCATCAGCGTCGCTTCGACGACGACGATCGCGTCGCGATGCCCCGCGTCGAAGGCCGCGATCTGCACTTCCGTCTCCGCGATGACCAGCGGGTGGATGAGCGCGTTCAGCTTCTTCGCGTCCGCCGGACTCGCGAAGGCCACGTTCGCAAGCTTTCCGCGATCGACGGTCCCATCCTCTCGCAGGATCTCATCGCCATACGCAGCGCGCAGTGCGATGTGGCCGGCACGCCCGGGCTCGTAGAGCTGCGCCACGAGCTGGTCCGCGTCGATGGTGTGGCAGCCGAGCTCCGCGAAGAGAGCGCGCACGGTGGACTTGCCCGACGCGATTCCGCCCGTCAGGCCCACGCGCAGAGTCAAGCGCGCCTCCGCTCCGCGGCGGTAACGGTGTTCTTCATGAGCATGGCGATGGTCATCGGACCCACTCCGCCCGGCACGGGCGTAATCCACGACGCGCGTTCACGCACCCGCGCGAAATCGACGTCGCCGACCAGCACGGACCCGTTCTTCTCCAGGAGGCGCGTCTTCTCCGCGTCGTGGGCGAGACTGGCCGCAGCCTCCGGACCGATCCGGTTGATCCCCACATCGATCACGATCGCGCCCGCCTTCACGAAGTCTTCGGTCACGAAGAGCGGCCTGCCGATCGCGGCAATCAGGATGTCGGCTTCGCGCGCAACAGCCGCCAGATCACGCGTGCGCGAATGGCAGATCGTGACCGTGGCGTTCCGCTGCAGGAGCAGTGCTCCCACCGGTTTGCCCACGATGTCGCTCCGACCGATGACCACGGCGTGCCGCCCTTCGATCGGCTGGCCGGTCGCTTCAATCAGCCGGATGACGCCGGCGGGCGTGCAGGGAACGAGCGAAGGGCGGCCGAGGTGGAGCATGCCGACGCTGATCGGGTGAAAGCCGTCGACGTCCTTTGCGGGGCTGATCGCATCGATCACCTTTCGCGCATCGATATGCTTCGGCAGCGGGAGCTGCACGAGGATCCCGTCGATGGCATCGTCGCTGTTGAGACGCTCGACCTCTGCCAGCAGGTCTTGCTCCGGCATCGTGTCCGGGAAGAGAAGCTCGCTTCCTTCGAACCCGAGCTCGCGCGCCTTCCGGGCTTTGTTGCGGACGTAGATTTCCGAAGCCGGGTCGTTCCCGACTCGTACTGCCACGAGACCGGGCTTGATGCCGAGGCGGGCGATCGCGGCGGCGACCTCCAGCTCGATCTCTTCGGCGACCTTTTTTCCATCGATGAGGCGCGCAGTCATCGGCTGCGCTTTTACCACGGTATCGTGTGAATCGTGATCCGCCGCGTGCTCGCCGCATCCATCGTTCCAGCACCAGCGCGGACGGCGTGCCTGGTGGCGTTTGCCGGCGCTTTGATGATGGTCTGTGCGATGGCCGCCCGCGACCAGCATCGCGGCGACTGGCGTGTCGACGAGGCCTACAAGCTCTCGGAGACCTACGCACTCCACCACCTGCTGCGGGGCGACGTGCATCACGCGGACTGGTTCCGCTCTCGCGTCGACCGGACCAATCCGCCATTCGGAAAATACGTGTTCGGACTGGCGCTGCTCATTGCGGGGAAGCCGCTTCCGGAAGCCTCGTCTCTCACCAGAGTCGATAGTCCACTGGGAGAGGTCGAGCCGATGTTCTCGCGAGCAGAGTCGGCCCCGTTCCTGCCACTCCTGGTGCCGGCACGCTGGGTCTCGCTGCTGGCGACCTCGCTCACCCTGGGGCTGATCATCTACCTGGCGGCCAGGATTCACGGCACACTTGCCGCGCTGATCGCCGCTGCGCTTTTCGTTCCGCATTGGATCACCGAGGCTTTCGGGGCGACAGCCATTTTCGACCCGCTGCTCACTCTGCTGGTGACCGCCACGGCGCCTCTGCTCTGGGCCATCTGGCAGGCGCCGGAGCGAGCGCTCATTCTTGCTCCCCTGCTCGGCGTTCTGCCGGCGATGGCGTTCCAGACGCGACTGAACGGCGGGATTGCATTCGCCGGATGCATCGTCGTACTGGCCAGCGTGACCGCTCTGCGTCGTTGCTCCAGGACCTTTTTCGCGGGCATCGTCGTGACGGTCGTGTTCGTTGTTGCGTCCATCGTCATCAATCCCTACTACTGGGCGAGCTCACCCCCGGATCCCACGATCCCCGCAGATGTGCGCACGCCGAGGCCGCTTGCCAGTCGCGTAGTCCACCGCTTCGAGCGGCAGGTCGACGAACTGGGCGCGATCCTCGCTCGCTTTCGGGCTGGCGGCGTGCGGATGCCCCTCTGGGCGGCCGAGTCCTCCGCGCGAACGCGGGTTCCGTGGGATGCCGTGGCAAAAGCCCGGTTCCTCGCCCGAGCACTCGGAGCCGATCCAGGTGGCGCGCTGCTCCTTGCGGGCGTGCTTGCCGGGGTGGCGAGGGCCCTCTCCTCCCGAGAGAAGGGCGCCGTGTTCCTGCTCGTCTGGTGCGGCACGATCGCGGGAGGTACCTGCCTGTGGCTCCCGATTCCCTGGCCGCGTTACCTCGTCGTGGTCCTGCCGCCTCTCGCTCTCCTCGGGGGCGTGGGATGGGCGTCCGTGATGGTAGCGGTTCACGCGCACACGATCAGAAGGCGAGTCCGCCCCGGCGCGGGGTAGACGCGGTGCAAAGGCCGTTGCGCGCGAGTTGGTCGTCCCGTCTCGTTCCTCACTGTGGGAGTGGAGGGCAAGACTGTCCCCCCAGGCTCGGTCATACGCGCGGCCGGAACCCGTCCCACCTCCTGTGCGTCTCACACGCATGACGCACATCTGGATGCTTGCAGTGCTCGTGCTGGCGGCTGCCAGTGACGCTCCGCCACCATTGAAGGGCCGCATCTGCATCGGCGAGCGAAAGAGCATGCTGACGTCAGGAAAGTGTGCGGCGGCGACCGGCGCGATCGTCAGCATTGTGCCGGCGGAGACCGAGCGGTTGTACCTCTGGACCAGTGAAGATCAAGCCAACGTGCAACTCGGTGTGGTGCCTGTCAAGGCGACCCAGCTCGACCTCGATCCCGCTTCGCTGGCGTCCATCGCTCTGACCATCGTCGGCGAACGTTCGCGCGGCTGGCCCGCAGATGTAGATGTTGCCTTTCGCGGCAAAGAGCAGTGGGCGTGGAGGATCGATGCGAAAGCAGCGTCGAAGCTCCGCAAGCTCGTCGTTCCGCGAGGCGGCGCTCGACTCCAGCTGAAGGCTCCCCGGCATCGGACACTGACGAGGGCGCAGATTGGAGCGACAGGTGCGGTCGTGACACTGGGCGAGCTCCGGCTCCTTCCACTCCCCGCTGCGCGAGGCGTCGTCGTGGACAGCGAGGGGGAACCGATCGCAGGCGCGCTGGTTTCACTTCCGGACGGGGCTCTCTGCAGCACGGCGAATGAGCAGGGCGCATTCGCGTGCGAACTGGGCGAGCCAGTCCCGGAGGCGCTGATCGTCAGCAGCAATGGATTCGGCGAGCGCGAGCTGGCGCTCGATCAGGAGACCGCTCAGGACGTTGACCTCGGGCGCATCCTGCTGACGACCGGCCGGGCGCTGCGGTTGAAGATCACGCGTCCTGAGGGCGCTCCGGGGGAAGTCTCCCTCTATCTCGACACGCCCTCGCGCTACGAGCACTCGAAACTGAAGACACTTCCACTCGCGGAGCGCGTGGAGGAAGTGCGTTTCGAGGTGGCTGCGGGAACGTATCAGATTCTCATCGAAGGGCAGACGCCGCTCGAGCGCCTGGAAGTGTCCGTCACGGTCGGAGAGGAGGATCTTTCCAGGGAGATCAGCGTTCAGCCGTACCAGCTCGTGGGGACATTCAAGTTCGGGAAGGAACCCCTCAGCACCGGAAGGCTCGGTCTGATCTCGCCGGCGAACACGTGGCGGGCGGATCTCGTGATCAGTGAAGGCGTCTTCGGGGGGACGCTCTGGCAGAGGGGGAGGCTTCATGCCTTCGCGGGAAGTCCCGAAACGGGCATGGGTGAACTGCTCGAGTCGCCCGAGCTGGGCGACGATC
>JANMSA010000797.1:0-3412 GCA_031388865.1 Acidobacteriota bacterium
ACATGAGGTTTTGATAGCCGAAACGCGACCGGATACTGGACGACGGTTTCAAATACCGAACGCGGCGCAGGATCTCCTCGCGGTCGAACGTCGTGGCATACCAGAGCTGGTCGCCGCGGTCCAGCCCGACACGATGCGTCAGCAAGTCGCGGACGGTCAACTCCCGGGAGGCCGACGGGTCGTACAGTTGAAAGCCCGGAAGATACTGTGTCGCCGGGTCGTCCCACTTGAGTTTCTTTTCGTCGACGAGCATCGCAATCGCGGCAGCGGTGAACGCTTTGGACGACGAGCCGATGGCGAATATCGTGCGCTCGCCGACCGGCCCCGGTTTGCCGAGTTCGCGCACGCCGTATCCTTTGGCCAGCACGACGCGATCGTTCTTGATCACCGCGATGGCCAGGCCGGGCACGCCCCAGGTCTTCATCGCCTTGGCGACGTAGTCATCGAGACCGGCAAGCGGCGTCTGCTGCGCACGAGCGGGCGCTCCCGCCAGCAACAGCAGCAGGAACGTCATCAGACTGGTGATCCGCCACAAGTGCATGTGCATCCCCTGGGTTGGAGGGTTGTGACTCGCGTCCCTTGAGCGCAACGAACGGACGCTCATTGGTGGTGCCCGGGCCCGCCCGCTTCATGCCGTCGAACGTCCAGCGGCGACATCCTCCAGTCGCTGCCGCTCAGCCGAACAGACGACGGATCAGAACTCGATTCTGAATCCGATCTGCCCCTCTCGTCCGGTCAGGACTTGTGTCGCCTCCCCGAAAGGCTGGAGTGCCACACCCAACTGCCGCCCGACGGCAGCCGGGTTCTGGCGGTTCAGCAGGTTGAAGAATTCGAGCAGCAGGTCCGCCTTGATGCGTTTCGTGATTGCGAATCGTTTCGTGACACGCAGATCGAGATTGACGAAGGGGGCAGCGGTGAACGCGTTGCGTCCCGCATCCACATCGATCCCGTTGACGGAAGCATCGCCGTCCGGGTCGAGCAGCACGCCGGTTGCAGGAGTACGGCTGAAATGGAACCCGCTTTGCGCCCGAAAGATCCCGCTGACCAGAACCCGGTACGGCAGCTCGACCAGCCCGTTGACCTGGAGAATATGATCGAGCGCCAGATCGGACGGTCCCTTGTCGCGGTCGGGACCGTTCAGAAACGTTCCGGACTGCTGGACGAGGGTGCCATTGGCGCGTGTGAACGGGCCGCCGGCGTTGGTCCTCCCGGTCGAGGGCTCGGTGACGGTGGGCACCGTGCCGACGAAGCTGTCGGAGGGTGTCGACTCGACACCCAGGGAGTTATCCGTCGCATTGGCATACGTGTAACTCGCGCCGAGCGCAAAGCGGCGGCTGAAGCGTTTGCGGAAATCGACGATCAGGGCGTCGTAAGTGCCTTCGTAGAACGGTCCGAACGTCCGAATCGGTCCCTGCGTGAAGGGCGGAACAAACCGGCGGCCGAGCACGCGCGATTCGAAGGCGATATTCGCGACCCTGAGACCGAGAAGATTGCGGATCTCACGGTGAAAGTAGTCGACCGTGATGGCCATGTCCTGGGTCAGTTCGCGCTGCACTCCGACGTTGAAGCCGAGCGTATGCGGCGTCTCGAAGCTGTCAGCGACCGCGGTGGGACGAAGCTGCGGCGGAACGATCGCATTGGTCAGCAAGCCGGTCGGGCCGAAGACGAAGTATCCTGACGGCTGCCCGATGGCAGCGCTCGCCTGATCCGCATACTGCTGCGGCGTCAACCCCGTCAACGTCTGAACGGTGTCCACCGAGATCACCGTGTTGGCCGGAACCGGCGAGCGGCCGGCGGCCACCACGCTGTTGAGCCGATCGACGCCGATCAACGGCAACGCCGGGGCCAGCGGACAGCGCACGCCGGCGGCGGTGACCTGGGCGTCGGTGAGGTTGCCGACCAGGTTGTTGGAAAAGCAGCCGCCCGGGAGACCGCTCAACAACGCAATACTGGACACGAACGACGGCGATCCGTAGAACCCGCGCGGAAACACCAGATACTGGACCACTCGCTGATCGGTGCCGCCGAAGGCCGGGACGTTGCGCGCCAGCCCCAGGCGGAACTGATCGTAGAAGATGCCGAAGCTCGCACGCACGACCGTCTTCGGCGTGACCGACCAGGAGGCGCCCACACGCGGCGAGAAGTTCTTCTTGCCCGCGAATTCCGAATCGTAGTCCCAGCGCAGGCCGAGATTGAGCGTCAGATTATCGTGCAGTCTCCAATCGTCCTGCGCGAAGAGTGCGCTGTAGTTGTTGCGCAGATGAATCTCGTCGTCTCGAGGCGTGAGTCCTCCGGCGTCAGCGAGCAGATAGACGCCGGCGGTGGCGGCGCCGAATTGCGCAAAGTCGTCGGTCGTCGCGAAGAGCTGATTCTGCAGCAGCCGCGGGTCGACGCCGTCGACCACCGTCCGCAGGAAGTTCACGCCGAACTTCAGATCGTGGCTGCCGGAGCGCTTGTTGATGTTGGCGTTGAACGCCGTGTATTGCTGATCGAGATGGGACGCGGTTCGGAGATTGCCGAAGGAAACGGTCGGGAGATTGCCGAAGATGAGGCAGGTCGCAGTGGTGCACCTCGCGTCATAGGGGTTGAGGAGCGTCGCCCCTGTGAGTGTTGTCTGTGACGGGCGCGTCTCGCTGTCTTCGTTTCGGAACGCCCCGCGCAGCGTCAGGACATATGGGTTGCCAGGATCGCCCAGCAACGCCGTGTCCCCGAACGCCACGAGCAGCCGGCGGGTGTCGGTGGTGTTCCGCGCCGAGGGCAGACTCGATGCCGCCGACAACGGCAGGAAATTCCTCACGTTGCCGTCGGTGTAGTTCACCTGCTGGGTCAATTGGTGCTGGCCGACGCGCTCATCGAACTTGAGAAACGCTCGCGTCTCGGAGAGCCGCGTCGGCACATCGAACGGGTGTTCCTGATCGCGGAGCAGCTGATTGACGAGCGGGCTGCCGGTATCCGGATACTTGAAGTCCGGTTGACGGCGCTCGGAGATGTGCTCCGCCGAGCCGAAGAAAAAGAACTTGTCCCTGACGATCGGACCGCCGCCCGCCAGGCTGTAGTCGTTGCGGCGGAGCGGCAGCGCATCCCTTCTCGTCTCGTCGAGCGAATTCGACGAATCGAGCGCGTCGTCCCGGAGAAACAGCGAGCCGACCCCGCGGTAGAGATTGCTCCCGCTCTTGGTAATGACGTTGACGATCGCTCCCGATGACTGGCCGAACTCGGCTTTGTAGCCGGTCGTCAACACCTGAAACTCGGCGATGGTTTCCTGATTGAACTGCTGGGCAGGGCCGCCGTTCACGGTGTCCTTGTTCGATTGCCCATCAATCAGGAAGTTGTTGTTGCCGCTGCGTTCCCCCAGCACCGGGTTGGCGCTGTCGCCGTTCGGGTCGACCTGACGGTTGATGGCGACGCCGGG
>JANMSA010000840.1:0-3580 GCA_031388865.1 Acidobacteriota bacterium
CCGACGGCGCTTCGCAGCCGGTATGCTCTTGCCATCCTTCCGGGCCCCATCTACAACACCACGCTTTCGCCAGCGCAACGCGAGGCCGTTTTCTCGTACGTGTCCGAAGGAGGAGTTCTCCTGGCCACGCAGTTGGAGGGATCGGACTACTTCCCACTCCTCGGCGTGAGCCGCGCGGAGCCGGGTCGCGATCGCTTCCGCATGAGCTTCATCGCCGGAATCGAGGACGGGTGGCTGCGCTACATCGATCACCCCGCGGAGCGCCAGGTCTCTCTCGGCAACGCCACGCTGTTCAAGGAAACAATCGTGACGGTTGCCTATCGGTTGGCCGGCGGGAGACAGCTCGCCGCCTTTCCCGACGGCAGTGCTGCCGCCATCGTCAACGACTACGATTCCGGGCAGGTTCTGGGGCTTGGCGTCAGCTTTACGCAGACCGTGCTTCAAGCCCAGGTCGGACGAACTTTCGAGGCCGGACGCGAGTGGGTGAACTCGTTCGAGCCCTCCGGCGACGTCATCTTTCTGGTCTTGAAGGGGCTGTACGAGTCGGTGGCCGAGCCGGGCGTCTACTGGCACACCGTACCGCGCGGGCTGGAAACCGCGATCGTGATCACGCACGACGTTGACGCGCAGAGCTCGTTTCGCCATTCCGTGGACTTCGCGCGTGTCGCGCAGAAGCACGGCGTCTTCTCCACCTTTTTCGTCACCACCAAGACGTTCGCCGATGCATCGGATATCGGCTACTTCGACGCCTCGCGCATTCCGTTCATCGTGACCGTGAAAGAGATGGGCTTCGAGATCGGGTCGCACAGCCTGTCCCATTCCAAGGTGTTCTCGACGTTCCCGATGGGTACGACGGCCACGACTCTGCAGACCTACAAGCCCGCGGTGGCGCCGACCGTGATTGGCGAACTGAAGGTCAGCAAGGAACTGCTCGACCGCAACCTTCCGGGCCAGCAGACGATCTCGTTCCGGGCGGGCGAGCTGGAGTTCCCGCCGAGCCTGGTTGAGGCCCTGGAGCTGACGGGGTACCGCTACGACTCCACGTTCTCGGCGAACAACATCATCACGAACTTCCCGTTCTTCGCGTTCGACAAGACGAGTCTCGGGGCGCGGGAGACGAAGATCGTGGAGATTCCCGTTACCGTTGACGACTCGCAGAACTATCTCACCGCGGCGACCAGGGATCGTGTCGTTCAGACGTGGGCCGGCATCATCGAGGCCAACCGCGCGAACGCAGCGACGACCTGCATCCTGATTCACCCGACCGAGGCGACGTTCAAGCTGGAGGTCCTCGAAAAGATCCTGGAGCGCTTCGCCCGGCAGAATGTCTGGATCGGCACCGTGGCGGGCCTCGGGGACTTCTGGGCGAGGCGCACGGGAATCGACATCCGCGTCGAAGGACAGCCTGACAACAGCGTGACAGTGCGCGTGGATCGCGAGGCTGCGGCGCTGGGCCGCGATCTGTCCCTCGTCGTCACGGGCGAGAGCGGCGCCGTGAGGGTGGTGGATCTCATGGGCGTCGTGGTTCCGACGCGCATGGTGCAACGTCGCGGGGCGCGGATCGTGGTTCTGGAGCCTCACTAGAACCGGAAACCCAGACCGGTCGAGAGCGAGTACTGTCGCAAGTTGCTCCGCTCCACGCGGTCTTCGCGACTGTAGGAGCCGTTCAGGCTCACCTCGAGGCGGCCGCCCAGGATGACGATGGCCTCGGCCGTACCCACGTCAGAGGCGAGCACCTCGAAGTCGTCGCGATTGCGGAGCTCTTCGCGCCACCCGCCCCGGCCGTACCCCAGGCCGACATACGTGCCGGCGTCCCCGAAGTACCGCCGGAACGAACCGTGATGTGAGCGTGATGAGCCCGCCGAATTGGGCGTTACGAAGGCCCGTCCGGTGAACAGCCAATTGCCGTAATACTTGCTGAGGGACCCGACGTAGATGTTCACGCCTCGCCCGAAACCGAGCCGGCGGAATCCCGCAGACCCCTCGAACCCGGCGCCCAAGCTCTGATAGAGATCCGCCGCATAGCGGTACTCCGGATAGAGGATGGCGTCGGGCGCGTACGCGCCGGCCACATAGGCATAAGTGCCTGGCCTGAAGCGCGGGTACATTTCGAACTCGAACTGATCGTCCTGAAGTCCGAACCGTTCCGCGCGCGACCCCTTGAAGAGGATCGATCCAATTGGGGTCGTGCGACCCACGCTCACCTGAGATTCCCGCCACGCGACGCGATGGTCGCTGAACGCATCGTAGGAGGCGCCGACACGCACCTGCCAGAGACGCAGGCTCGCCTCCAGGCTGCGCCGCATCTGCCGCGCCTCCTCATTGCGCGGATCGATCACGAGCAGCCGGTCGAGCGTATCGCGCGCTTCCGTCTGCCGCTTCAGCGTGCTCAGCGCGCGGGCCCTGGTGAGCAAGTAATTCGCATCGGTTGGACGCTGGCGCAGCCCTCGCCGCGCGAGTTCCTCGGCCCGATCCGGATGACCCGACCACAGCTCGACGTTGATGCTCGCCGGCAGCGCGTCGCCGTGGGTAGGGCTCTCGGTAAGGATCGCGTCGAGCTCCTTGCGCGCCTCGTCGTAGCGCCCCTCCCAGGACAACACGGTTCCGAGGAGGACGCGGGCGTCGCTGTTCGCGGTGCCGTCCGCTACCGATTGCTGCAGCAGCGTGATGGCTTCCGCGCGTTGCCCCGACGTCGCCATGGCGCGTGCGCGCGACGTGACGTCCCCCTGTCCGGCATGAAGATGCGCGGTCGCAACACACGCTGAAGCCATCACCAGACACGCGAGACGTAAAAAAGGCACGACAGATGGTATCCTCGCCGCGCGGAATGCGCTGTGCTGTTGAGCACACCACGCGCCGCCGCGCCCGCATACGATCTCAAGGGTGACTCTCGAGACGGCAGAGCTTCTTCGGCGGATTCTCGTGCCGTTTCTCGCGATCGGCGGGTCGCTCCTCGGCGTGCTTCTCGCGTTTCTCATGATTCAGCGGGCCGTACGCGAACTCAAATCCAAGCGGCGCACGAAACTGATGGCGCGGTATCAACCGCTGGTCGATGTCATCACGCAAACGGGCATGACCCCGCCTGTGCTCGAACGCCTGCAGGCGACCGCCGTGCGCCACCGCCCGATCGTCGGCGAGCTGCTGTTGAAGCCGCTGCACGCAGCGCGTGGTGCGGTTGTCACCCACGTGCGCGAGGCGGTGTCGGCCATCGGGCTCCTCGAACACTGGAGCGCCAATCTTCAGGATCGCCGGTGGTGGGTGCGCGCCGACAGCATCAGAGCGCTCGGATTCGTCGCGCTGATGTCGGCAGTGCCTGCGGTGCTGCGCGCGCTCGACGACGAGCACGAGGAGGTTCGCGCCGCGGCCGTTGATGCCCTGGCGCGGCTGAACGATCCCCGCGCGATCGCTGCGCTGCTCGAGCACCTCGGCGACAGCTCGCATCTCCAGCGCGCGCGCGTGATTGAGACGTTGCGCAATCTGGGGGCGACCGTCACGCCCGCGCTCATTGAAATGGCGCACCTGCAGCCCGACTGCACACGGCTCGTCGCCGACATCCTCGGCCTCATTGGCACCACAGCCG
>JANMSA010000893.1:0-3861 GCA_031388865.1 Acidobacteriota bacterium
CAACGCGCATCCGCACGTCCACGCGATCGCGTCGCGCGGCGGCTGGATGAGGGACGGGACGTGGGTACCGATTCCGTACGTCGATTCGGGCGCGGCGGCGCGGCTGTTCCGGCACAAGGTGCTGCGGCTGCTGCTCGACGCGGAGTTGATCGACGAGGAGCGGGCCGGGATGATCCTCGGTTGGCGGCACACCAGCGGCTTCTCGGTTCACAACGAGGTCGTGGTGCAGGCCGGCGACGGCGATGGCCTCGAGCGGCTCGCGCGTTACCTCGCCCGGCCGCCGGTGAGTCTCCAACGGATGGAATGGGACCGCGAGAAGGGCGAAGTGCTCTACCGGACAGGCCGCGGGCACGCCGAAGAGCGTGGGAGTGCGGACGATCCAAGTGATGATGTCGATCGGATCGACGAGTTGAAGTTTCTGGCGCGCGTGGTCACGCAGTTGCCGGAGCCACGCAAGCATTCGATTCGGTACTACGGTTACTACGCCGCGGTCGTGAGGGCCAAACGGCAGCGAGCGACGGCCGAGGCTGAGCCGTCCATGCCTTCGGCCGGGAATGATGCCGTCGGAAACGAGGCAGTTGAAGACCGGGGCGAGGGCGGCAGCGTCCATTCTGTGGTCCCCGTCCATTCCGCGGTTGCCTCCGAGCCCGATACGACCGAACGCAAGCTGCTCCGGAAGCGCTGGGCTCAATTGATCCGCCGCGTCTACGAGGTCGACCCGCTACTCTGCGCGTGCGGCGCGACAATGCGGATCGTCGCGATCATCACCGAGAGGAGCGTCATCACCAAGATCCTCACGCACCTCGGTAAGGTGGCCGCGGCAACCGCAAGGGATGGAGCGGGCCCGGGCCCTCCCCGCCACCCGCCCCCCAGTCCGGCGCCCGCTCCCTCCGTCAACTGAACCGTCGGCAACTGGCTGCCCCGATGACCGGACGGGGCGAAGCCTGCTCGAACAGGGACACGCTTCAGCGCAAGCGCATCCAACGCAGCGTCTCCCGCCGCATCCATGCGTCAAGACCGACGAAACCGCCTTCCTCCCTTCGAAGATCAACCCTGAATCGTCAGCGAGCATGGGAAAAGGGGCGTGACGCTCGGAATCTCACACGCCATGGAGTCGAACGCGAAATGCTTTTCCCTATCCCTGACGTCGTGCGTGGCGACGTGGCGTTCGACGATGTGACGTTCGAGTACAACCCCGGCGTGCCGGTGCTCAAGCACATGTCGTTCGAAGCGCCCGCGCATACGACGACCGCGCTGGTCGGCTCGAGCGGCTCGGGCAAGGGCACGCTCATCAGCCTGGTGATGACCTTCAATCGCCCTCAGAGCGGGCGGGTGCTCATCGACGGCCGTGACCTGTCGCACATCCGCCTGCGCGACTTCCGTTCGCGCCTGGGCATCGTGCTGCAGGACAACTTCCTCTTCGACGGCACCGTGGGCGAGAACATCCGCTACGGAAAGCCCGACGCCACCTTCGAGCAGATGCGCGAGGCCGCGCGTGTGGCGCACGTGGACGAGTTCGTCGAGCCGCTCGAGAAAAAGTACGACACGATCATCGGCGAGCGCGGCATCAAGCTCTCCGGCGGCCAGCGACAGCGCATCGCCATCGCCCGCGCGATCCTCGCCGATCCCGCGATCCTGATCCTCGACGAAGCAACGTCGAGTCTCGACAGCGAGAGTGAGGCCAAGATTCAGGACGGCCTGCGTGCCCTGCGTCGCGGGCGAACGACCTTCGTCATCGCGCATCGTCTCTCGACCATTCGCGGCTCTGACCAGATCCTCGTCATCGAGAACGGGGAGATCGTCGAGCGCGGCACGCATTCCGAGCTCCTGGCGAAGAACGGACGCTACAAGCAGCTCTACGACCGGCAGTACAACTTCGAGACGGATCAGTTCATCAATCCGGGCGAAGACTTCCTGCCCGTGCCGGAAAGAGAAGCAGCAGGGGTGAGGCGGGGGAGCGGCGCGCTGTAAGAGTTTGGAGTGCGGCGGCCGCAGCCAGCCTCGATCTCTTATACTGCGGCCATGCGTACGATGATCGAGGCTGAGGTGGATGATCAGGGCAACATCCGCCCGAAGGACCCTGTTGCGCTCCCGCCGGGTTCCAGAGTCCTGGTCACTGTGATCGAGGCCGAAGCGGTCGACACAGCTTTGTTGAGCGAAAGAGCCCTGGGCTCAGACTGGAATCGCCCCGAGGAGGACGCGGCGTGGTTCGGCTTGGGCCAGGGTTAGTCGTCCTTCTCCGTTTTCCCTTCTCGGACCTATCGTCGTCGAAACTCCGGCCCGCTGTCGTTCTGGCCCCAGCAGGCGGTGTGGATTGGGTGCTTTGCCAGGTCACGAGCAAACCCTGGCAGCCGTGGCTCTCACCGGAACGTCGTTCGCGGCCGGCGGTCTCAATCGGGACAGCGTTGCAAGGCCCGGGAAGCTCTTCACGGCGAGCGAAACGATCGTTGTTCGCGTAGCGGGGTCGCTGACACCGCAGGCTCACGGGAGTGTCGTGGAAGCAGTCATCAACCTCCTTCGAGCAGGGCTCGGGTAAGCGAACGAGCCGTTTCGACGTTCGACCTGACCCCTCTTTGACGGCCCGGAAGTTCGGGTCTCTCGTGGATCCGCCTAACTGATTCGTTTGATGATGGGCCGAGGCGGGACTATACACTACACCGGAAGTTCGACGCGGCGGGGTGTCACTCCTGCCGTGGGATTCCCGTCAGCCTGTTTTCTTCGGCCGCTACGTGTCCGCAGGTTCACGTTGAGCACCAATGACTACGACGCGCAAAGAGACCTTCGTGCGCTCGGGCTCTCACAGAGCGCGCGGGAGAAGCTCGCGAGACTCCTGCTCGAAGGGATCGAGCACGGCGGCGACGCGCCCGACGCGGGCGACATCTGGGTCCGCGTCTACCTGACGCACGAAGAAATCGCGCAAATGATCGGCTCCTCGCGGGAAACCGTGACGCGGATGTTCGGCGACCTCACGCGACGCAAGGTCATCGAAGGTCGCGCGCGAGGCGCTCCGTGTGCGTGCGCTCTCGCCGCGCTGCGGCGCATCGCGCCCGAATGACGGAAGCTGTGAAGTGCACACTGCGCAACAAAGATGAGCGCTGCAACTGGAGAGTCGTCGCCGCATGGCGCGGCAGCCGGGGCCATGACCGGCTGCCGCACGTAGCAGCGATGAGCGCAGTACGACGGCTACAGGCGTCGCAAAGCAATCGCCGCCAATACCAGCCCGAGCGCGATCAGCGCCCACTCCGATGCCGTCGGGATCGCCGTCGCCGCAAGCGCCACAAATGTGGCCGTCGAGGCGGCGTTCCCCGGCGTCGGGTCGGAAACATCCGAGATCACGCTGGCCGAGTTGCTGATCGTTCCCGCGGTGTTGATCCGGACGGTGATGCTGATCGTGGCGCTGGCCCCGTTCGCAAGCGTTCCCAGCGAACAGACCACGCTGCTCGTCCCGCTGCAACTTCCCTGGCTCGGTGTTGCCGACACGAACGTCGTCCCGCCGGGCAGCGTGTCGGTGACCACCACGTTCGTCGCGTCGTCCGGCCCGTCGTTCGAAACGGTGATGTCGAACGTGACGTTCTGCGCCACGAAGTAAGGACCGCTGCCTGCGATCGATTTCACGATTGCAAGATCCGCCATAGCCCCGTCATCGTTCTGAATGGTTCCAAGGCCCGTGCCATCGCCGATGGCCGCCGCAGTTGCGCCGGAAAGGTTGACCGTGAACGTCTCGTCCGACTCGAACGCAGTATCGCCGGCAACGGTCACGGTGATCGTCTTCGACACTTCACCAGGGTTGAACGTGAGCGTGCCGCTCGTGGTTGTGTAGTCGCTTCCAGCCAACGCACTGCCGTCCGCCGTGGCGAAGTT
>JANMSA010000926.1:0-3985 GCA_031388865.1 Acidobacteriota bacterium
CCCCAGGAACCGATCCCGCACAACTACCCGATGAGGAAGCTCAACCTCATCTTCGCGCTCACCAGCCTTGGTTTGCTGGCGGTGACGGGGGGGATGGTCTTCTACGACTATGTGCGCGGGTGGAAGTGGTTCCAGCTCGAGTTCAACCGCGTTCAGCAGGAGCAGATCGAGGCGGAGTTGAGCACGCAGAACAACGCCGAGCTCCGCGGCGAGCTGCTGGCGCTGGACAAAGAGATGCGCGCCGGACAGATCGAGATCGCACGCCAGCGCAACGATTACGTCGCAGCGCAAAAGGTCCTGGACGAGCAGGAGGGGAACCACTACGCCGCCGACCAGGACTACCGTTTCGCCAAGGCCCTGCTGGATGCCAAACGCTACGAGGTCGAGGCCGCGATCGTGCAGCATCGTCCCGACGAAAAGCAGAAGGCCAGGGAGTATCGGGAGCTGACCCAGCGCGTCGGCGGTCTCAACCTCCGCCTGCAGCAGGTGACGCGCGAACGCGACGCCGCCAAGGCAACCGTCGACAAGTTCCTGTCACGCATCAAGGACATCGAAGACCGGAAGAAAGAGCTCACCTCCAGCAGCGACCTCTTGAACAAGCGGCTGACCACCGTATCCATGAAGTCGGCGCAGAACGCGTTTCTCAACGCGCCGATGCTCGACTTCATCAATCCGACGCTGAAGATCGACCAGGTCGTGCTGAACGACCTTTTCATCGATATGAACTACATGTCGGTCCCGCGCGTCGACCGGTGCCAGACCTGCCACCGGGCCATCGACCGCCCCGGCTTCGAGTCGAAGCAGGAGGCCGAGCGTCTGCTCACGGACCTGCGCAGGCAGCTCGACAAGAACCTCGTGCTCCCGTCGCGTCGGAAGGAGACCGAGGCGCGGGTGGCGCTGCTCGAGCGAACGGCGAGTGCGAAGAAGGATGTGCTCAACCCCTTCCGTACGCATCCCAAGCTGGAAACCTTCGTTGGGTCGGCGTCTCCGCATCCTCTCCTCGAGTACGGCTGCACGGTCTGCCATCGCGGCCAGGACCGCGCGACCGAGTTCGGACGCGCCGGCCACACGCCGATGAGCAAGCGCATGGAGATCCGCTGGGAGAAGGTGAAGATGCCTCTTTTCCCCGGCCCCTGGGACTACAAGAACCGGAACTGGGGACGCACCGTCAATCCATTCCTCGACACGCCGATGTACCCGCGCGAGCACAGCGAGGCCGGCTGCGTGAAGTGCCACGCCAATCAGATCGACGTCGGCGGCGCGCAGAAAATCAATAAAGCCGCGCACATGGTCGAGCTGTACGGCTGTCACGCCTGCCACAAGATCGGCAACTGGCGCTTCACCGACCTGCAGAAGCCCGGCCCGTCCCTGGACGGCCTGGCCGAGAAGACCACGCCGGAGTGGACCTTCCGCTGGATCGCGAACCCGACGCGGTTCCGGTCTACCACGCGCATGCCTTCGTTCTTCTACCAGCGCAACATGATCGGTCCCGCCGTTCCGGCGCACGAGCGCGCGCAGAACATCAAGTACCAGGACGCTGAGATCCACTCTATCGTCACGTATCTGTTCAACAAGTCCACACGACGTCAGTGGTCGGCGCCGCGGGGCGGAGACGCCGCGCGGGGCAAAGAGCTGGTCCACTCGATCGGCTGCATGGGCTGCCACATCGCCCAGGACACAGTCAAAGACGGGAAGAGCGGGGCGATCCGCATCGCGAAGCGTGACGACTTCCCACTGGAGCGCCATTTCGGGTTCAACCTCACCGGCATCGGCACGAAGACCAACGCGAACTGGGTCTTCAACTGGGTCAAGAATCCGAAGGCCTACGACCGCAACGCTCCCATGCCCAGCCTCCGCCTGTCGGATTCCGAGGCGTCGGACATCACCGCGTATCTGATGTCCCTGCAGAAGCCGCGCTTCCTCCAGGATCCGGTCCGTCCGCCGGATCCGCAAACGGTGCGTGAGCTGGCCAAAGGCTACCTCATCAACACCATGACGGACGTTGACGCGGAGAAGAAGCTCAGAGCGATGCCGCTCAACTCCCAGCTCGTCTACCTCGGCCAGCGAAGCATCGAGAAGTACGGCTGCTACTCCTGTCACGACATCACCGGCTTCGAAGGTCTGAAGCCGATCGGTACCGAACTGACGATTGAAGGGTCGAAGAATCTGCACCTCTTCGACTTCGGCTTCTTCGGCAACTCGACGCACACCCATACGTACCGGCACCAGGACGGCCACAAAGAGCACGTCCTGCACAGCGTTCCCTCGTGGATCTATAACAAGGTTCGCAGCCCGCGCGTGTACGACGATCGCCGCACCAAGCCGTACAACGACAAGCTGAAGATGCCGAACTTCAACTTGTCGCAGGAAGAGGCGCGACTGATCACCAGCGTCGTCCTCGGACTGACGAAAGAGAAGGTCTCGGACAACCGGATGGCGGCGCGCGATCCGCGTCTCCGCGCGGCGGAAGAGGGGCGGAAGCTCATCTCCCAGAACAACTGCCGGGGATGTCACGTCGTCAACGGTCAGGGCCAAGCCATCGGCTCGCTGATCGAGGATCCGAATTTCCTGCCTCCGAATCTCACACCACAGGGCGAGCGGGTGCAGTCGCCGTGGCTCTTCAACTTCCTCAAAGACCCCACGGTGATGAAGATCCGGCCGTGGATGAAAGTGCGCATGCCGACGTTCCAGTTCACGGACCAGCAGGCCTCGACCCTCGTGGGCGGCTTCGCCGCGGAGGGGAACGAGCAGCAGTTCGATACACACCAGTTCGTGACGCCGGAGCAGCAGAATGTGGCCATCGGGCGGGAAGTGTTCAACATGCTGCGCTGCCAGCAGTGTCACGCGCTGGCTCAGGTCGATCCTGCGAATCCTCCGCTACCGAATGTCGCGGATACGCAGTCTCTTGCGCCCAACCTGA
Organism: Acidobacteriota bacterium; assembly: GCA_031388865.1. GTDB lineage: Bacteria > Acidobacteriota > Thermoanaerobaculia > Gp7-AA8 > Gp7-AA8 > QHVT01. Next base: position 2,921 of record JANMSA010000926.1, read on the forward strand.
CCCTCAGCAAAGTCCGGCTGCGCCACGATTGGATTGCAGACTGGATCCGCCGCCCGGACGAGATGATTCCCGGAACGCGGATGCCGACGAACTTCCCGCGCGATCCGGAGACGGGCGGTTTCCGGTCCCCGCTTGCGCAGGCCATGGACTCTCCGCAGTTCGCTACCTACAAAGCCTCGCTGCTTCCGTACTTCGAAAATGAAGCGGCACTGAAGAAGACGATGGGGGACGCGGTCGCGCTGACGAACTATATGCGTGACTACATCTGGTCCATCGGCATCGACAGGATGCGCAGCGCCGGCACGACACCCGGTCCGGTTCTGCGTCCTCTGCCGGCGCAACCTCAACAACCCAGCACCCCGCCGGCGCCTGCCACTCTGGAAACCCGCCTGCGTTGACCACCAAGGAGAAATGATGTTCGCACGGAAGTCCCTCAACCTGTTGTTCCTGCTCATGCTCGTCGTCGCGATCGGTTGCGGCGGTGGGAAGGAAGTTGTCGACGAGGCAGAGCTCGGAGAAGACGATCAGGCGCTGCAGACCGCTGCCACGGAGACGGCTGCAGGCGGAGCGACCGCCTCACCGGCCGCGGCCACAGCCGCTGTCGCGAACGCCGCGACGCTTGGCGGCGTCGTGAAGTTCGAAGGCACTCCGAAGAAGATGCCGCCGCTGCAGATGAGCGCTGATCCATTCTGCGCCTCGCAGCACCCCACGCCCGAGCCTGATGAAGAAGTGGTGACTGGTGCCGCTGGCGAACTGGCGAACGTCATCGTGTACGTGAAGAACGCACCGGCCGGCGCGCCGAATATGACGCCCGTGCTCCTCGATCAGAAAGGATGCAAGTACATCCCGCACGTGTCGGCCGTGCAGGTCGGCCAGCCGATCCAGATCAAGAACAGCGACAGCACGCTGCACAACGTCCACGCGATGCCCGCAATCAACTCGCAGTTCAACGAAGGGCAGCCGGTGCAGGGCATGGTCTCGATGAAGAAGTTCGACAAGGTCGAGATGAAGCCGTTCCGCATCAAGTGCGATGTCCACGGGTGGATGAAGTCGTACATGGCCGTG
>JANMSA010000942.1:0-2588 GCA_031388865.1 Acidobacteriota bacterium
GCGCGAACCGTCTCCCACGCGGCCCGGGACAGATCGCCTAACAGCTCTCGATTTCGCAGAAAATACGCCCGGAGGATCTTCGGGATGGTGAAGACCCACTGCGCATGTCCTACCGGTTCGATCACCTCTTCGCGCAAGAACATCCCAAAGATCACTCCTCGCTTCGCCCCGCACGATGGGCACAGGTGCCGCGTCCGGCACGAGAAGGTCAGCAGCCTCTCGCGCCGGCACGTGTCGCACCGCAGACGGGCGAACCCCATCTCCGGGATCCCGCAGTCCAAGTAACGCGCGACCGCCTCGTCGGCGAGCCCTCGCCAGAACCCGAACCGCGCCTCGAAGCGCTCCTCCCACTCGCGGCGGAGGCGCTCGTAGTGACTCTCGGCGAGTTTCCACAGCGGCGTGGTGCGCGGGTTCCGCGGACGGTAGAACGGGACGGGCTCCATCGCCCGCCGCCGAAGCGCGGCTCACGCCAGAGCGGGGATGGTGGGTTGATCCAGGGACAAAGCGCTCCACGCCCACGGGTTGCGCGGGCTGGTGCACGCTGCGGGATTGTTCGCGCGGCGTCAAAATCGGTTGACAGCACGGAGTCACGGCGGCGCTTCGAGCGCGAAGGAGCTCGTCCGCCGGATCTCCGGCGCAAACCGCGATCCCGTGCCCTCCGGCCGGTGGGAACCGGCCGTCTGGCCTCGATGACTGACCGGAAGGGAACGCGGGCCGACTACAGCTGACCCCTTCGGACGGCTCGGCAGGGTTGCGTACACGCCGGCCAGCGAGCCTGGAGTCTCTGTCGACTACACCTACGAGGGACAGAATCACGAGGGGAGAAGGCTACCTGCTCATGCGCATCGCGAGAGTCAACCAACGAGTAGCCTTCTCCCAGCCGCAGCTTCACCGCGGTGGGGAGAAGGTGCCGAAGGCGGATGAGGGGCGCCACACGCCATGACTGTCCTTTGGATCTGGCTACGCCGATTGGATGACGGGGGCGCCACACAACCTCTGAGTGCCCTTCACAGCTATTATCGTGCGGCCGTGATCTTTCTCAGCCGCCTGCGGCAATCGCACGTGCCCTCTTGTTCTGATGGCGAAACCGTGGTGGGGTACGCTGTACACTCGTGCGGAATTCAGGAATCGCCGCAAAAACAGCGCGTTCGTGAAGAAAGTACTCGCCGGTCGCTCGATAATCAGGGTACGCTACGCCGCCTCGGTTGGCAGATTGGCTCTGCCGCGCACGCGAGGATGCGAATGCCTTAACGCAAGAGTTGCTCTTCACTCCCGGCGGGCACGAAGTCACGGTCGAGCTTGCGCGACGGCACATCCATGCGGGAGCGGAGACCGTGTCGATTGCAGAGCGTCTTGCGATGCGCGATGCAGGAGCCGAAACGCCATCCCAAGCCCGCCGCGACGTGATGGAGGCGGTGCGGCAGATCGTAGACTCGCTACCGCGCTTTTACGGCATGCCAATTCTGCACGCTGAGCTGAACGGGCGTCTCGTCCTTCTCCAAAGCATCCTCGAACTGTACAAAGGCCACACTGATCCTTCGTAAGCGTTGTTTATAGCAACTGTCCGTATCGGCGTTGGTCGGCTCTTCTCATAGCTGCCGACTTGCGAAGGATCGATCCCTCCCCCTAATCTAATTGACCTTGATCGTCACGGTGGCCGAGGCTGGAGGGAGGGGCGGAGGGCTGTTCGCGGGCCTGGTCACAAGGAGCGTCACGGTATCGGTTCCGGTATTGTTCGCGGCCGAGTATGTAATCGTGAAGACGCAGCACGCGCCGGATGACTGAGAGAAGGCGTTCCCGAGGGACGAACTCACCGTCCACGCACCGTTCTCAATCGTGAAGCTGAGGGTGGCAGTCCCGGTGAACCCGATGGTGGTCGGGGTGGCCGTAAAGCTCACGATCTTGGGCGCACCGACCAAGATCGTCACAGCGGCCGACGATGCGCCCCCCCCCGGGCCGCTGGCATTGAGGGTGACGGTATCGGTCCCTTCATTGTTGGCGGCCGAATAGGTGATCGTGAACGTGCCGCTGCCGGAGCCCGAGGACTGCGAGAAGCCATTCCCGATCGACGAGCTCAGGCTCCACGTGGAGCCATTGGCGATCGTGAAGCTGAGCGTCGATGTCTCACCGAAATTGATTGAGGCGGAACTCGACGTGCTTTCCGTGGTCGCCCGAGTCGGCGAGATCGATGAAGAAATCATTGATGATCGGAAAACGGTCGAGATCGGCCGGAAAACTCACCACGCTGCGATTCTACTGCGGCGAGATCACCGTCACGTGCTGCGTCTGATTGTTCGTGATCGTGGAGAATGCCCACACCCGATCGCCTTGCGCAGCGATCTCGATGCGGACTCTGTTCGCTCCCGTCAGCTCGGGAAACGCGGCAGCCAGGTCGTTGATCATCGCAAACGCCGGATCGTCGCTCGCGCACGGCTCGAACCGTTTGCATGGATTCGGACTGCGAAGCGCAAGCGCCCTGCGCGCGAGCTGCTGGTCCGTTGCCGATGCGTAGATGGTCAGACTGACCGTGCTCTCCACCGAGTCGACACCGTAGATGCGGACGGAGGAGCGAAAGCGCGGGTCGATCG
>JANMSA010000948.1:0-8218 GCA_031388865.1 Acidobacteriota bacterium
GGCCATCGCCGCCGCCCGCGTCCCCGCCGACGGCGAAATGGATCAGCTTCTGGCCGAGCTCGAAGGGCTCACCGACGATCGCGTCCGCGAGCTACTCGGCGGAGAGCAGATCGCCTGAGCTCCGTCTGTGGAGGACGGGCATCCGTCCGTCCTCCCGTCCACATGAAAGGCATAGATTCCATGACCGTGCTCGAGAAGCGCCTGGCGACGCTGTCGCCCGAAGTGCAGCACCGTCTGCAGCGCAAGCTGCAGCAGAAGAAAATCAACGCCTCGATTCCGCGGCGTTCGGGCACCAGCGATCGCTTTCCGCTGTCGTTCGCGCAACAGCGTCTCTGGTTCCTGGACCGGCTCCAGCCGGGTTCGACCGCGTACAACATCGTGGAAGGTTTTCGCCTCGGCGGTGACGGTCAGCCGCCGCTCGATCTGCAACTCCTCGAGCGCTGCTTCAACGAGGTGGTTCAGCGTCACGAGAGTTTGCGCACCGTCTTCCGGGTCGAGAACGGTGAGCCGCTGCAGATCGTGCTGTCCTCCCTGCACGTGCCACTGCACTACGTAGACGCGCGCGGCGCGGCCGTTGATGAACGGGTCGACGCCGCGCAGCAGTGGGCCGACTTCGAAGCGAGCACCCCGTTCGATCTCGAGCAGGGCCCGCTGCTGCGCGTCCGCGCGGTGCAGCTCGACGAGCTCCGCTTCGCGGTGCTGCTGACGGTGCATCAGATCATCTGCGACGGGGGTTCGACCCGGAACCTGGTCGAGGAGATGTCGTCGCTCGACCTCGGCTACGAGGCGGCAACGGCGCCGTCGCTGCCCGAGCTGCCGATCCAGTACGCCGACTACACGCTGTGGCAGCGAGAGCAACTCGCCGGCGACGCACTCGAGGCGCAGCTCCGCTTCTGGCGCGAGCATCTGGGCGAGGTGGAACCGCTCGAGCTGCCTGCCGACCACGCCCGGCCGCTCGAGCCGACCGGCGCCGGTGGCGTCGTGCACTTCGGCTTGCCGCGCGAGTTGAGCGCCGCGCTGGTCGCCCTCAGCCGGCGCGAGGGCGTGACCATGTTCATGCTCTTCCTCGCCGCCTACTCCGTGCTGCTGTCGCGGATCACCGGCAGCCGCAACGTGCTCGTCGGCACGGCCATGGCCGGGCGTCAGCGTCAGGAGACGGAGCCCCTCATCGGCTTCTTCGTCAACACGGTCGTCCTGCGCGGCGACCTCTCCGGCAACCCCTCCTTCCGCGAGCTGCTGGTCCGCGTGCGCGAGGCATCGCTGGCCGCGCATGCGCATCAGGAATTCCCGTTCGAGAGGCTCATCGAAGAGCTGCGCCCCGATCGCAGCACGCCGCTCGTGCAGGCGATGTTCGTCGTGCAGAGCTCCACGAAGGCGGCCGAGGCGAGAGGAGGCATCGCCGTGCAGCCGCTGCACGCCACGCGGCACACGGCGCGCTTCGATCTCAGCCTCGGTCTCGAGGAAAAGGACACTTGGTGCGGATCGATGGAGTACTCAACCGATCTGTTCGACGAGGAAACGATCCGGCGCATGCTCGCACAGTTCGAGCAACTGCTGGCCTCGGTCGTCGCCGAGCCGGACGCGAACGTCTCCCAGCTCGAGCTGCTGACCACCGCGGAGCGCGAGGAAATGCTCGTGACATGGAACGACACCTCGCGGGCCATCCCCGACCTGCGCGTGGACGAGCTGTTTGCCGAACAGGTGCGTCTCCGCCCGGACGCCCCCGCGCTGTCGTCCGACGGCACGACGCTGACGTACGCCGAACTCTCCGCACGCGCGCATACGTTCGCCGAGGAGTTGCGCGCGCACGGTGTCGGGCCGGAGCGCGTCGTGGCGCTCGTTCTCGACCGCTCGATCGACCTGGTCGTGGCTGAGCTGGCGGTGCTCATCGCCGGCGGCGCGTACCTGCCGATCGACCCGGCCTACCCGCAGGCGCGCATCGACTTCATGTTCGAAGACGCGAAGCCCCTCGTGGTGGTGCGCAGAGGTCTGGACATCGGGACCGCCGGCACGGCGGTTGAAGCCTCGCCGCGTGCGCGGTCCGGCAATCTCGCCTACGTCATCTACACCTCCGGCTCGACGGGGAGACCGAAGGGCGTCCTCATCGAGCATCGGAGCCTGACGAACCTCACCCTCGCCTTTCGCGAGGTGATGCAGATCACGCCGCAGAGCCGGATCCTGCAGTTCGCGTCGCCGAGCTTCGACGCTTCGGTGGAGGAAGTGTGGACGGCGCTGAGCTCCGGTGCGTGTCTCTGCATCGCCTCGCGGGACGCGCTGCTTCCCGTCGACCCGCTCGTGGAGACGATCGCGCGCGAGCGCGTCACCTCGGTGCTGCTGCCGCCGTCGGCCCTGGCCCTCCTCGATCCGCTGCAGACGCCGACGCTGCGGAGCATCGCCTCCGCCGGTGAAGCCTGCAACGCTTCGATCGCGGCGAAATGGCGGCCGCACGTCCATTTCGTCAACGCCTACGGCCCGACGGAGATTACTGTCGTCGCCACGACGGACGTCGACAGCGACGGCATGTCCATCGGCCGTCCGCTCGCCAACACGACCTGCTATGTCCTCGACGCCGATCGCCGTCCCGTACCGTGCGGGGTGGCGGGTGAGCTCTACATCGGCGGCGCCGGCGTCGCACGCGGCTACCTCGATCGTCCGGAGCTGACCGCCGAAAAGTTCGTCGCCAATCCGTTTGGCGAGGGACGTCTCTACCGCACCGGCGATCGCGTTCGCTTACGCCGCGACGGCCGTATTGATTTCCTCGGCCGTTTCGACGATCAGGTCAAGCTTCGCGGCTTCCGCATCGAGCTCGGTGAGGTGGAATCGCTGCTCCGCGAACACGAATCCGTGTCCGAGGCCGTGGCCATCGTGCGCCAGGGTCGGCTTCTGGCGTACGTCACCGGAGATCAGCCCGACGCCGCCCGCCTCCGGCGCGAGCTCGAACAGCGCCTGCCGAAACACATGCTGCCGTCGGCGATCGTCGCGCTCGAGGCCTTCCCGATGACGCCCAACATGAAGATCGACCGTAAGGCGCTGCCGGATCCGGAGCGAACGAGCGAACGCGCGATCGGCGCGCGTCCGCAAGGCGCTGCCGAAGAGCTGCTGGCCTCGATCTGGTGCGAGCTCCTCGGCCTGAAGGACGTCGGCGCCGCCGACGATTTCTTCGAGGCGGGGGGGCATTCGCTCCTGGCGACGCGTCTCGTCTCGCGGGTCGAAAAATGCTTCGGCGTGCGCATCGCGCTGCGCAAAGTGTTCGACCACACCACGCTCCGCGCCCTGGCCGCGGCCATCGAAGAAGAAAGGGCGGACGGCGGCTCGCCGGGCGAGGCGGCGCCTCCCCGTGCCATCGTCCGCCGCGGCGAGACCGAGGGACCGCTGTCGTTCGGTCAGCAGCGTCTATGGGTGCTCGACCAGATCGGCACCGCCGGCGCGGCTTACAACATCCCGCTGGCGCTGCGCATCACCGGAGCGTTGCAAGTCGACGCGCTGGAGCGCGCCGTCCGCACGCTCCTGGAACGTCACGAGGTGCTCCGCAGCGCGATCACCCTCGCCGGCGGCGAGCTGCGTCAGTACGTGGTGCCGCTCGGCGACTGGTCGTTGACGCGCGGACGCGCCGACGATCTGGAGGCCTGCATTCGCGACGAGGCGGCCACGCCGTTCGACCTGGCCCAGCCGCCCCTGCTCCGCGCAAAGCTCCTGGAGGTCGGGCCGGACGATCACCTCTTCCTCCTGACGGTGCATCACATCGCCGCCGACGGCTGGTCGATGGGCGTCCTCACGGAGGAACTGCTGGCGCTCTATCGCGGCGATTCTCTCCCGCCGCTCGACGTCCAGTACGCCGACTACGCGGCGTGGCAACGCGGGCGCGGCGAGGATCTCGCGCTCCAGCTTCAGTACTGGCGCGACGAGATCGGCCGGGTGGAGCCGATGGCGCTGCCGCTCGACTTCGCGCGTCCGGCAACGCCGAGCTATCGCGGGGGCATGGTGCAGACGCAGCTTGCGCCGGCGCTGGCAAAGCAGCTCCGCGCCCTCGCGCGACAGGAAGGGTGCACGCTGTACATGGCCCTCCTGGCCTCCTATCACGTTCTCCTCGGCCGCATCAGCGGAGCCGACGACATCCTGGTCGGCTCTCCCATCGCCGGCCGCACACGCCGTGAGACTGAAGCGCTCATCGGCTTCTTCGTCAACACGCTGGTGCTGCGCGGCGACCTCCGCGGCGATCCGACGCTGCGCGACCTCCTCGCCCGCGTCCGGACCACCGCTCTCGATGCATTCGCCCATCAGGACGTGCCCTTCGAAAAGGTGGTCGAGGCGCTGAAGCCCGAGCGCGCGCTATCGCAGTCACCGCTCTTCGACACCATGTTCGCCCTGCAGAACGCGGGCGCGCCGCGCGAGCTGAACGTGGCCGGGCTGACCATCTCCACGCCGGACGGCGACGGGCAGGCGCCGGCGAAGTTCGCGCTGACGCTCACCGCCACCGAGACGGAAGAGAGCGGGATCGCGCTGCGCCTCGAATACCAGCGCGACCTGTTCGCGCACGACAGCGCCGAGCGCTTCCTGACCATGTTCGTGCGCATCGTCGAGGCAATGACCAGCGCGCCCGAACAGCGCGCCAGCGAGGTCGAGCTGCTCGACCCCGACGAGCGCCGCCGCATCGTGGAGACGTGGAACGCCACCGATGCGCCGATCGACGAGCGCACTGTCGACGAGCTGGTCTGCGAGCAGGCCCGGCTCCGTCCCGATGCGCCGGCGGTCTCGCTCGAGGGCCACACGCTGACGTACGGCCAGCTCGTTGCCCGCGCCACCGAGCGCGCCGCCGAGCTGCGCGCCAAAGGCGCGCTCCCCGAGACGCTCGTTCCGGTGATGCTGGAGCGCTCCATCGAGCTGGTCGTGACGCAACTCGCGGTGCTCATGACCGGGGCCGCGTATCTGCCGATCGACCCCACGTACCCGCGGGAGCGGATCGATTTCATGCTCGAAGACGCGGCCCGCCTGAAAGGCGACGCGCGGGCGCAGTCGCCCCTGGCCTACGTCATCTACACCTCCGGCTCCACCGGCAGGCCGAAGGGCGTGATGGTGGAGCACCGCGGTCTGACGAACCTCGCCCGCACGCTTGCGGAGGTCAAGCGCATCGACGCCACCAGCCGCGTCCTGCAGTTCGCGTCGGCCAGCTTCGATGCCTCTGTCGAAGAAGTCTTCACCACCCTCACGTCGGGCGCCTGCCTCTGCCTGGCCCGTCGCGAAGATCTCCTGCCCGTCCAGCCGCTCGTCGACCTGATCGCCCGCGAACGAGTCACCGTGGTCACGCTCCCACCCTCGGTTCTGGGGATGCTCGAACCGCGCGCCACGCCGACCCTGCGAACCGTCGTCTCGGCAGGCGAGGCGTGCAACGCGCATCTCGCGGCGAAGTGGAAGCCGCTCCTCGTCAACGCCTACGGACCGACCGAAGCAACCGTCTGTGCCACGGCCGACGCGAGCACGGACGGCACTTCCATCGGCCGTCCGCTTCCGAACGTGAAGTGCTACATCCTCGACCCGCATCTCCGCCCGGTTCCGGTCGGCGTCGCGGGCGAGCTCTGGATCGGCGGAGCCGGCGTGGCCCGCGGATATCTCGATCGGGCCGAACTGACGGCCGAGCGCTTCATCGACAACCCGTTTGCCGGAGGACGTCTCTATCGCACCGGCGACCGCGCGCGGTTCGCGACGGACGGCCGGATCCGGTTCGAGGGCCGCCTGGACGCGCAGGTGAAACTGCGCGGCTACCGCATCGAGCCGGGCGAGATCGAGGCGCTTTTGCGCGAGCAGGACGGCGTCGGCGAGGCGCTCGTCCTCGTTCGCGAGGAGCAGCTCTACGCGTATGTCACCGGCACCGCGCGCGGCAACCTGCGCGAAGCGCTGCAGGCAAAGCTCCCTTCCTTCATGGTGCCGGCGGCGGTGATGTGCGTGCCCGCCTTCCCGCTCACGCCCAGCGGGAAGATCGACCGGAAGGCGCTGCCGCTGCCGTCGCAGAGCGCCGGTGAGCGCGTCGCACCGCGGAACGCCGTCGAAGCCGCGCTCACCGCGATCTTCGAGGAGTTGCTTGGCCGCCGCTGCGGCGTCACCGACAACTTCTTCGAGCTCGGTGGCCATTCGCTGCTGGCGGTGACGCTCGTGGCCCGCGTGCGCGCGGCGCTCGGCCGCCCGCTGGCTCTGCGCGCGCTGTTCGAGGAGGGAACGATCGAGCGCATCGCCGCGACGCTCGGCACCGACGACGGCGAGCTCGTTCGTCTGAACGAGCGTGAGGGCAGCACGACGCTCGTTCTCGTCCACCCGATCGGCGGCGATGTCTTCAGCTATCGCGAGCTCGCCTCGCTCATGGACATGCCCGTCGTTGCGCTCCGCGCCACGACGGCCACGAACGCGCTCACGCTCGAAGAGCTCGCATCCCATTACGCACGACTGCTGAGCGGCAAGGTCATCCTGGCCGGGTGGTCATTCGGCGGAGTGGTCGCGCACCAGATCGCACAGCAGATCGAGGTCGAGCGGCTGATCCTCATCGACAGTTGGATCAACATCGGTGCTCCCGAGGCGACGGTGCGAATGTTCCTCCGCGACCTCGCCTCATCGTACGGATATGCCTTGCCGGAGGTCGTTGGGTCGATTGCCGAATGCGTCACCGCGGCAGGCGAGGCCGGCATCCGGCTCGACGCGAACGTCCTCGAACAGCAGTACGAGATCTTTCGCGCGAACGCCCGTCGCCTGGCCGCGCACGTCGCGGAGCCGTACGGCGGACGGGCCACCCTCATCACCACCGACGACCGCCCGCGCGGCTGGACGGATCTCGTGTTCAACCTCGACATCGTCCGCATCGAGGGCGATCACTACTCCCTGCTCACCGAACACGCCGCAGCGCTCGCGTGCGTCATTCAAGCCAGAAATGAGGTGCTCTTTGCTGCCGACGTCCCGTAAAAATCCATGGCTGCGTCTGGTCAGGAGCGATCCGTTCGCGAGCCTGCGGCTCTTCTGCTTCTCCTACGCCGGTGCAGGTGCCAACGTGTATCGCTCGTGGGCCGGCATGCCGTTCGAGCACGTCGAGATCGCGGCCGTGCAGCTTCCCGGCCGCGAAGCACGCATGCGGGAGGAGCCGTTCACGTCGGCCAAGCCGCTGGTGGCGGCGCTGGCCCGCGAGCTCGCTCCCGAGCTCGGCGGCAAACCATTCCTTTTCTTCGGCCACAGTATGGGTGCGCTCGTCAGCTTCGAGCTGACGCGCGAGCTGCGCCGCCAGGCGAAGCCGATGCCGCGCGCTCTCTTCCTCTCCGGCCACCGCGCTCCCGGTGCCGCTGCCGAGCCCCGCGACCGGGTCATGCACCGCATGAGCGACGAGGATCTGGTCTGCGAGCTGCGGGGCATGAATGGCACAGCCGAAGGGGTGATGGATCACGCGGAGATGCTCGCGCTCCTTCTGCCGATCTTTCGCGCCGACTTCTCGGTCTGCGAGACCTGGCGCCACCAGGAGGAGGCTCCGCTGGACGTGCCGGTCCATGCTCTCGGCGGCGTCGACGATCCGGGCGTCAGCCGCGCGCACCTCGAAGCATGGTCGCGCCAGACGGTGGCGAGGTGCACGGTCGACATGTTCGAGGGCGACCACTTCTACGTCCACCAGTCGCGCGCGCAACTGCTCGCCAGACTCGCTGCCTACTTCCGTCGATACGCCAACAACCGTCTTCCGTTCGAGGGCGCCGCTCAGGCGCGTCTCTCGCCGGTCGCAAAGTAAGGAGACACCATGAACAAATTTTTTGTCGTCTGGACGGGCCAGATCATTTCCATGCTCGGCTCGGGCCTGAGCGGCTTCGGCCTCGGCGTCTGGATCTATCAGCAGACCGGATCGGCGACGCAGTTCGCCCTCACCGCGCTCTTCATGATGCTGCCGAACCTGATCATGGGTCCGCTGGGCGGCATCCTGGCCGATCGTTTCGACCGCCGCAAACTGCTCGCGATCAGCGACTGCGGCCAGGCCGGGGGCACGCTGGTGATGGCGGTGCTGCTCTTCGCTGGGCGGCTGGAGGTGTGGCACATCTATGTCGCGGTAGCCAGCGGCGCGGTGTTCAACTGCCTGCGCTGGCCGGCCTTCAATGCGCTGCTGCCGGCGATCGTTCCGAAAGGGCAGCTCATGCGCGCGAACGGCCTGGTCTCTGCCGGAGAGGCAGCCACGATGATCGCCTCGCCGCTGCTGGCCGGCCTG
>JANMSA010001007.1:0-7968 GCA_031388865.1 Acidobacteriota bacterium
GGAAGACCTGATCAACTTCATGGTGAGCGACCTGCGCAAGAAGCTCGAGCCTGTGGGGCGACTCGACGTGCTCGACGACGTTGCCAAGAAAACGCTGCGGTATGTCTCCTCGGTGGAGCCCGCGCAGATGGACGTGGACGAACTGGTGCGCAACGCCAAAGTCCTGCATCAACTCGGCGACGTGCAGATCGCTCAGGGGAAGCTCGGCGCGGCCATGGAAACGTTCCGCAGGTCGCTTGCACTTTCCACCTCGGCCGCCAGGCGTGCGCCGGCCGATGAAGCTGTTCGTCTCAGCGTGGGAACAAGCCATTTCTGGCTCGGGAACGGGTACCGGCTTCAGGGACAATTGCCGGAGGCACTGCGGCATCTGACCGAATACATGACCGCCGCTGAGAAACTAGCGGTCGAGCATCCGGGGAATGATGAGTATCGTCTCGAACGAGCCTATGGTCACAGTAATGTGGCTACGATTCTCGAGGCACAGGGGCTTTATCACGCGGCGCTGGAGCATCATGAGGTCACACGCTCCATCAAGGCGGCACGGCTGGCGTCCGATCCTGCGAACGCGGAGAAACAGGCCGATGTCGCGAACACGCTCAACAAGATCGGGGTCGTGATGAAGCGCCTCGGCAACCCGCGCCACGCGTTGACGAACTTTCAGCGGGAACTGGAGATCTACCGCGGCCTCGCGGCCAGCGATCCTTCGAACATCTCCTGGAAGCGTCGCCTGATCGTGAGCCAGAGCTATGTCGCCTCAACTCTCGAAACACTGGGCGAGTACAGCGCGGCCTTTATCCTGCGCGAACGGGAGATCGACGCGAACCGCGAGCTGCATGCACGCGATCCCGAGAATGCAGATTGGCAGCGCAGCCTCGCCATCGCCCACATGCGTCGCGGCAATCTTCTGCGCATCCGCCGCTCTTTCGACGCCGCCATCGCGGACTACACCGTCGCTGAAAGCCTCATCGAACCTCTGACGGTACGCGACCCGAAGCGACGCTCATGGCAGCGCGACCACGCGGTCATCCGGGTCGGATACGCGCGGGCCGTACTCGAGTCCGGAGGCGCGGAAGAGTCGCGGCGTGTGGCGGCAAAGGCGGCGGCCACTCTCGCCTCAATGACCCCCGTCGACGACGGCCTGCCTCGCTTCATCGCGGAGGCCTACCTGGTGCTCGGTGATGCGAGCGCTGCGATCGGGGATCGCGCAAGCGCCGACGTTGCCTGGACGAGTGCATCCACCGCGCTGCAGGCTGGATCCCGCGCGACGCAGGACCTGGAGACACTCGACGTCTGGACCCAGGTCCTGCACCGGCTCGGGCGGGACAAAGAGGCCGCGCCCGTGGTGGCGCAGCTCGCCAGAGCGGGATACATCCAACCGAATCCGAATCGCGCGGCTCTCACGCCGCGATAGTGAAAAAGGAGAGACGATGCAACACATCCTCATCAAGTTCGACGACGAGAAACAGGAGCCCTACGTTGTTCCGTACGCCGCCCGCGTCTGGCGCGACGATCAGAACGTCATGTGGTCAATCGCAACGCAGAAGGTCTGGTGGGACCCGGCCCAGGTGCCTGCGGTGAAGTTCCAGCGGGCAGATAAAGTCAACGGCATCTCTGCCTGGCCCGGTTCCACGCCAGCGCCGAAGGGAAAACTGGGGAGTCCCCCCGATCGCAGGAAGTACGTGGCCGAAGGCGTTTCGAACGAGACCAACGCCACGATCAAGTACATGTACGACGCGTGGGTGGAATGGGACGCCACCAGTGCTGCCGGCCGCGTCGTGCGGAAACGCGGCAAGGTGAAGGTGCAGCTGGAGGGCGGGAAAGTGAAGACGATCGCGGCGATCGATCCCGAGATCCTCAACGAGCCCGAGCCGTGATCAAAAAGGGCCGGCGTGGTGCCGGCCCTTTTCATTTCTCGCCCAGGTCTTTGTTTTCGGTCCCCGCCGCCGGCGTATCACCGGACGGGCGCCCTCCGCCACGACGGCGGCGGCGACGGCGAGGTCCCGTGGGCGTTCCCGAGCCCGGCAACGTCGGTTCATCATCGTCGTCTTCTTCGTCGATCTGCGGTGCTGCTTTCGGTTGCGGCGTGGGTTTGGCAGCGCGGTCGGCGAGCTTGTCTTCGTCCATCAGCCAGACCCACTGCGTGTCCTTCGCGGCCGGTGCCGCTTTTGCTGCCGGCGCTGCTTCCGCAGCCGTCTCGCGGCGCGGCTCGCGCACTTCCCGCGCGGGACGCAGAGGGCGTGGCGGTCGCGCGTCGCGCAGCGGCTGCGCCGGCTGAAATCCGGCCGCCACGTGCGCGAACGATTTCTGCGCAACGGCAGGCGACTCCAGCCGCTTCACGCGGATGAGCACATCCTCGCTCAGCTTGCGATTCACGGCGATCAGATCCGCGAGCAGCGCGATGAGCCAGGTGTGGAAGCCGGTGATGAGGAAAACCGCCGCAAGGATCAGCGACTGAATGTGTCCGTCACGGTCGCCCTGCGAGAAGTACCAGAGGAAGCGCGCGCCGAGCGCAACGCCGAGGAACATCAGCACGGTGCCGATGGCGAAGAAGGTCTTCAGCGGCCGGTAGAGCGTGTAGATGCGGAAGATGGTGGCGATGGACTTGCGCAGGTAGGTGCCCAGCCCGCTGTACAACCGCGACGGACGCGTCGGCGCGTTGGTCCTGACGGTGACGCTCTGCACACCGAGGTTGCGGTTGCCCGCCTGAATGACTGTCTCGAGCGTGTAGGTGAACGGGTTGAAGACGTTGATCTGCATGGCCGCATCTCGCGTGAAGGCGCGGAAGCCGCTGGTGACGTCGCTGATGCGCAGTCCCGAGGCTTTGCCGACGGTCCAGCTGCCGACGCGTTGCAGGAGGCGCTTGAGGCCGGACATGTGAGGCGACTTCGCCACCTCGCGATCACCGATCACCACTTCGGCGGTGCCCTTGACGATTGGCGCGACCAGTCGGGCCACGTCTGCGGCGAGGTACTGGTTGTCCGCGTCCGTATTCACGATGACGTCGGCGCCCAGGCGAAGAGCCGCGTCGATGCCGGCGACGAAGGCAGCGGAGAGACCGCGGTGAGTCCGGAGTTGCAGGATGTGCGACGCGCCAGCCTTGCGGGCGGCTTCGACAGTCTTGTCGGAGGATCCGTCGTCGATGACCAGCGTCTCGACGGAGGTGAATCCGTCGATCTTCTTCGGCAGATCGCGCAAGGCCTGCGCGATCGTCGCTTCTTCATTGAAAGCAGGAATCTGAATGATCAGTTTCATACGTTTGTTCGCTGCGAGCGGGACTTGACGGGAATTGAGGATTGGGGATTGAGGATTGATTGCACGTTGGCAAGCGCTCAATCCTCAATCCTCAATCCTCCATCCTCAATCCCGAAGGTGAGTGTGATCATCCCTGTGGAGCGCATGGGCGGCGACGCGGAACGCGCCATCGCGTCGGTCCTGAATCAGGATGCGCCGTTTCCATTCGAGTTGATCGTGGTCTCGGCCACACCGCTCCCTTACGCGGCAGGAATCTCCGAAACCGGAACCTTGGTGCGCAACGTCGTCGAGACGGACCGTAATCCCGCAACTCGGAGAAATCGTGCGGCTTCCGTCGCGGTGGGGGAGGTTCTGGCATTCATGGACGACGATGCCCTGGCCACTCCGCACTGGCTGGCCACGGCCTGCGGCTATCTGGATGCCCATCCCGATGTGCTCGCTCTGGGCGGTCCTGATCCTCCGCCGCCTGACTCGCCCGTGGCTGAGCTGATCTCGGACACCCTGCTCGCGACCCCCTGGATCGGGAGTGGCGTGGCGGCGCACGAGAATCGCCGCGGCATCTTCGACCTCACCCGGGCCAGCGACGTCGCTCTCGTGAATCTGTTCGTGCGCCGCAGCGCGTTCCTTGGCTTCGACGAGGCCATCGGGTACATCGGCGAAGACACCGCGTTGCTCGCCCGGCTCATGCAGCGCGGCAGAGTCGTGTACCACCAGGACGTGGTCGTTCATCACCGGCGCCGTGCATTCCCCGGTCCGTACCTGCGCCAGCGCTGGCGCTATCGCGTCAAGACCGGCAGAACGCATTCAGGGACGCGCGATCCGAAGGTGTCGGCGTTCCTGTTTGCGGGTGCGCTTGGATTGCTGTTCGCACCGCTGGTCACGCTCCCGTACGCCGCGCTGACGCTGATCTTAGGCGCCCGCGCGACCCGCTTGCCGATGGGATGGTGGCCGGTGATCCCAATCGCATTCGCCATGCACCACCTCACATACTGGCTGGCGATCGTCACGGGGATGCTGTCCGGCTCGCAGCTCGCAGCCCGCGGGACCGATGACTCCAGCTCATAGCTCTTAGCTGTTAGAGAGCCCCACACTCACGGCGGAAGAAACCTGGTGCACGTGATTGGCGAACGAGTCTTCGAGTCTTCGAGTCTTCGAGTCTTCAAGAGCGCCCCCGTACGCAGGCCGCAGGAAAGCCGTCGTGACCGGGCGGCGGCCTCCTGAGAGCTGCGAGCTGAGAGCTGCGAGCTAAGAGCTAAGAGCTGCCTTTCAGGTACGCATAGGAATCTCTTACACTTGCGCAGCGGTTGACGACCGCGTGCGAAGAAGTTCTCCGACAAATTTCAGTACTTGAAGTATCTGGTCGACAAACGCGGCATGCGACCCGTCTACCTGATCCTCGGGCTGACCTACGACTGCAACTCCTTCTGCCGTACCTGCTTCAACTGGGAGCAGCTCCGGAAGAACAAGGAGCACGAGCTCTCGCTCGAGGAGATCAGGAAGACGCTGTCTTCGATGGGCGACCTCCTGTTCGTGGTCATGAGCGGCGGCGAGCCCTTCCTGCGCCGCGACCTGCCGGACATCTGTGAGTTTCTGGCGACGAACAATAACGTCAAGCAGATCACCATCCCCACCGGCGCCATCACCAGCGACCTCATCGCGCGTCAGGTGGAGTCCACGCTGCAGCGCTGCCCGTCGACCCAGATCGTCGTGAACCTTTCCATCGACCACGTGGGCGAGAAGCACGACTGGATCCGGGGCGTCCCCGGCAACTACGAGAAGGCCAAGAAGACCTACGCGCTGCTGATGCCGCTTCGCGACCAGTACGCGAACCTGACCGTGAACGTGCACACATGCCTGTGCACTTACAACGCCGATGACCTGGACGTGCTCTTCGAAGGCGTGCAGCGCGATTTTCCGAAGGTGTCCTTTCACTCCTTCGAGATGCTGCGGGGCGATCAGCCCGATAAGAACATCCAGCCGATCACCACCGACCACTACCGCGCGCTCCTTCCGAAGCTCGAGGAGTACTGGAATGGCTACCGGAACTACGACGGGTTCCTCAAGTTCGTGAAGATCTACTCCCGGCAGATGGAGCTGGCGGTCCTCGAGCAGGAGACGCAGGTGCGCCCCTGCCACGCCGGCCGCGTCTCGGGCGTCCTCGACGCGCGCGGGGAAGTGCGGATGTGCGAGCTCCGCGAACCGGTCGGAAACGTGAAGGACGTCGGCTACGATTGGGACAAGCTCTGGTTCTCCGAGGCCGCCGACGAGCAGCGACGCTCCATCCGCGCCAAAGAATGCCACTGCACGCACTCCTGCTTCATGAGCAGCTCCCTGGTCTTCGAGGCCCGCACCTGGGGAGCGTACTTTGCCTCGACGGTGGTGAACTTCCTCTCGGTTGCCTGATGGGCGGGTGACGGCTGGCGGTTAGCGGTTGGCCCCCGCCCTGGCTGTCTGAGCTCATTGAAAAGGAGCTCGCACAAAGCCGATTTACAATTTTCAATTTTCAATTTTCAATTTCGCCTCACCAATGAGCTTCCGCCGACCGCCAACCGCCAACCGCCAACCGGTCGTCATCATCGGCCCCGTTTTTCCCTACCGCGCCGGGATCGCCTACTGCACCACGCGTCTGGCGCAGGAGCTGGGTGCTCCGGTCCTCTCTTTCAAGCGCCAGTTCCCGAAGTTTCTCTACCCCGGCGGCGACGACACCGATCCGACGCTGCCGCGATTCGACGGGGCGCGCTTTCTGCTGGATATCGTCAATCCGCTGACCTGGGTGCGGTCCGCGCTGCTCCTGCGGCGCGAGAAGCCTCAGGCGGTGATCCTGGTGTGGTGGGTGTGGGTGTGGGCGCTCCCGTACCTGACCCTGCTGGCGCTGCTGCCACGCGGCACTCGCGTGATCCTGCAGTGCCACAACATCGGGGACAAGGAACCGGCGGGATGGAAACGGTGGCTGACGAACCTCGTGCTGCGTAAAGGCGATGTGCTCGTGGTGCATGCGCGCACGGAGGCGGAAGAGGCCGCGCGGCGCCTCGACAAACCCGTGATCGTGCAGACGTTTCTTCCCGTCCACGAGTTGGGCGGAGCGATTCCCTCGCGCGCTGACGCGCGCGCCGCGCTCGGTCTGCGCGGGAACGTCGCGCTGTTCTTCGGGCATGTCCGTCCGTTCAAGGGACTGGACATCGCATTGCGCGCCTGGCGGCTGCTGAAGAGCGACGTCACGCTCGTCGTCGCCGGTGAGGCGTGGTGGAAAGGGGAGGCTGAGTATCGTGAGCTGGCGGAGGGACTGAAGAACGTGCGCTTCGACTTCCGTTTCATCCCCGATGCGGAGATCGCCACCTTTTTTGCCGCGGCGGACGTCGTGCTCGCGCCGTACCGGATCGAAGCGCAGAGCGGCGTCGCACTGACCGCGTTTCATTTCTCCAGGCCGGTGATCGCCACGACCGTCGGCGGCTTGCCGGAGATCATCGACGAGGGCGCGAACGGCATGCTCGTGCCGCCGGAAGACCCGGCTGCGCTGGCAACCGGCATCGATGCCTTCTTCGCACGCACCGACCGTGACACCATGAACCAACGCGCCGCCGCCTCCGCCCGTATGTACTCGTGGGCGGAATACGGAGCGCTCCTGAAGCGCTTGGTGGCAGGCGAATGAAGTTCAGTCCCTCGAGGATCAAAGTCGGCCTGGAGCTGACCTCCAAGTGCAACCTGCGCTGCGGGATGTGTCCGCTGCCGGTCTTGCGCCGTCCTTACGAGGACATGGATTGGCCGCTGGTCGAGAAAGCCGAGCGCGAGATTCACGGGAACGGCCTGAAACTGAAGTGGCTGCACGAGATGGGGGAGCCGCTTCTCTACGCACGCATCGACGACGCAATCCGGCTGTTCCCCGAGGCCAGTCTCTCGACGAACGGGTTGGTGCTGACGCCGGAGATTGGTGCGAAGCTGCTGGCGACTCCGCTCAAGCGCATCCGCATCTGCGTCGACTCGATCAATCCCGAGGTCTATCCGCAGCTCCGCACAGGCGGCGACTTCGACAAGCTCGTCGACCTCACCCGCCAGTTTCTGAAGCAGGCCAAAGGATCACCGCTGCGCATCGAGATCCAGAAGATGCGCTCGCGCATGACCTTGGACGAAACGGTCGACGATTTCCGCCGGCTGTTCGATCTCAAGCAGTACCGCAATGCGCGCGTCATCGAGAAGACGTGCGAGGCCCTCGACGTGAATGAAGAGACTGACCTGCACGGCAAGTTCTATGGTTGCGTGCAGGGAGCGTTCTTCACCTGGGTGGTGATTTTTGCAGATGGCCGCGTCACGCACTGCTGCTACGACGCGCACGGCGACCAGGTCATGGGCGACCTCAGGACGCAGTCGCTCCGCGAGATCATCGACGGCGAACGCTTCGCCACCATGCAGGATGCCTTCACCCGCCGCGACCTCTCGCAACTCCCGCGCTGCGCCGAGTGCTTCAAGCACGGCGGCGAATCGCACGCCTTCAACGATGTCCTCACCCGCGTACAGAACCTGCCCAATGTGGCCAAGGACGCTGTTCGGAAGGTGATCGACCTGCGCTACCGATGACTGGCTTCGAGTCGTCGAGTCTTCGAGTCTTCAAGTCTACGAGCCTTCGAGTCTTCAAGTCGTCGAGGAGCACCCAACCTCTCATAGACTTGGCTCCTCGAAGACTCGTAGACTTGAAGACTTGAAGGCTCGTAGACTCGAAGA
>JANMSA010001021.1:0-2483 GCA_031388865.1 Acidobacteriota bacterium
GACGCCGGCACAGTACGAGGAACTGGAGCGAGCGAGCACGCTGCAGCCGCTGACGCCTGCCCGTCAAGTAACGATTGGCAAATCAGACATCGTGAGTGTGTTAGGAGATCGCAGTAAATTGGCGCGCCTGGCTGGACTCGAACCAGCTACCCCCGACTTAGAAGGTCGGTGCTCTATCCAGATGAGCTACAGGCGCGTTGACTGACGGTACGCCGAAACGCCGCACCCCTAATGCACCCCCGGAACCATCGCGCCATCAGAACTCAACGAATTCCTTCAGGAAATCCTTCGCCGAATCGGGGGCCCTTGCCTTAGAAGTCCCATGTTCTATCCAAGTGAGCTACGGGCACTGCGAGTCGGCGGAACCCTTAAGATGGCGTCGATGAATGGTTTGTTTCTGGCTCGATCGCCTCAGAGTCGCCGCGAACACAGCATCAGTAAACAGTGCGCCGTTTATCAGGAGCTAACCTCAACAAAGCCTAAATCCGCGAATGGTTCGCTCCACACCACGACTCTCGGGAGCGCACTTGATCCCAATGGCGTCGCTAACGAATCAGCTTTCGATTCGTGTGAATCGACCCGTCAAGTGCTGCCTCTAGTACTCTTCACTCGCGTTACGTCGGCCTGATATCCTTAATCCTTGCGCTGGAGGACTCATGATGAATGGATTCAGGCGAATTGCTGACGTAACCGGGTCCGTGGTCGGCTCTCCATGGGCCTTCACTGCGAATGTCGCGTTAACGGCGCTATGGCTCCTGCTCGGTCCTGTTTTTCAGTTCTCGGATACGTGGCAGTTGACGATGAACACGGCTGCGTCTCAAGTGACGTTTCTCATCGCGTTCCTGCTGCAGAACACCCAGAACCGTGACACGCGAGCGCTGCAATTGAAGCTCGATGAGCTCATCAGAAGCACTGCCGGAGCACGGCCACAGCTCATTCAACTCGAAGAGCTCGACGATGATCAGCTGGAGGCGCTGAAGCGTGAGTTCGAGCGACTGCACGAGCGTCGAAGTCGTACGAGTGGGTAGGGCGAACCGCCAACTCCGCGGAGAGAATCCTGCATCGTTGCTTTCAACGCGAAGTGGATTCACGTAGCTGGCAGGAGTGAGGCGATGCACACGGCTCGGTCCAGTTCCGGGACATTACGCGCTCGATCGATGTGGTAACAGCGGGCGGTCGAGTGAACCGCACCTGCACTTCCACGTGCAGAACGGGGAGGTCGGACGGCCTGCCGGTTATCTTTGACGATGTGTCGATCGACAGCGGGGCGCCCAAGCGGGCGGAACCGGTGCGAGGGCAGCACGTTCAGCACGTGCCGAGTCGGTGACGACCGAGAGAAGTCCCGGACTTCCCTCGACCCTCGCCTCCGCTGAAACGTGCCGCCGCGGAACTGAAGGTCGCCCTACCTCTACTTCTTCGTCACGCCCGCCACGCGGTACGCCGGCACGCGAGGTAGTATGCGGTCATGCAGACGATCCTCGGCGCCGGCGGCGTCATCGGGCGTGAGCTGTCAACGCAGCTAGCGAGGTACACGGACCGCATCAGGCAGGTGAGCCGCGGACCGAAGCCAGTGAACGCCACGGACGAGACGCGTGCCGCGGACCTGCTCGATGCCAAGAGCACCGCGGACGCGGTGGCGGGCAGCGAGGTGGTCTACCTCACCGCCGGGCTGAAGTACGACTCGAAGGTCTGGGAGGAGCAGTGGCCCAGGGTGATGCGCAACGTCATCGACGCCTGCGCGCGCCACGGCAGCAAGCTGGTCTTTTTCGACAACGTCTACGCCTATGGTCGTGTTGACGGGGCCATGACCGAGGACACGCCCTACAACCCGTGCAGCCGCAAGGGCGAGGTGCGCGCGCGGATCGCGACGACGTTGCTCGAGGCCATTCGCCGCGGCGAGCTGCAGGCCATGATCGTGCGCGCGGCCGATTTCTATGGCCCTGGCGCAGCCCTCAGCCTGACTCACGCCACCGTGACCGAGCGGTTGAAGACAGGGAAGACGCCGCAGTGGGTGGGTGATGCCACGAAGGTGCACACCTTCACCTACACGCCGGACGCGGCTCGCAGCGTGGCGGTGGTGGGCAACACGCCGTCGGCATATGGACAGACCTGGCACGCGCTCACCAGCAAGGAGCCGATGACCGGTGAACGGTACGTCCGCATCGCGTGCGAACTGGCGGCGCGGCCCTACCGTCTGCAGGTTGCGCCGCGCTGGATGCTGCGCCTGATGGGCCTCTTCGTGCCGGTGCTGCGCGAGAACATGGAGATGATGTATCAGTTCGAGCACGACTACCGGTTCAACAGCAGAAAGCTTGAGCAGGCCTTCGATCTGAGGCCCACTGAGTACCGCGAAGGGGTTGCGGCGACGCTCAAGGGGTAAGTGAGGCGTGTCCTCGATGGTGCGGGGCCAGGTCATCAAAAGCAGACCTGCCTTTCTGCGGACGTCGTTTGATGGTGAGATGGCGACGAGGAGCAGCCGTAAC
>JANMSA010001044.1:0-1591 GCA_031388865.1 Acidobacteriota bacterium
GCTGAACCGCCGTGTGCGGACCCGCATGCACGGTGGTGTGGGAGGGGGAGGGCCGTGAGGCTCCCCCCTATCCCGATCCCCTTCGGCTTCGCTCAGGGCAGGCTCCGGCGGATGAGGGGGCGCTCCCGTACCATTCACCAGGCTTGTGCCGGGTGCGGACCGCGTGTCATCCCGCCGCTCTCACCGGGAGGCGACTACATCACCGTGGCAGCCGTCCCGGCGTCCACGGTGCGCCCATCGCGTCGAGCTGCTTTTCGATGGCGGCGAGATCCGCCTCCACCACTTTTCGCAGACGTGCGGCGAGAGGAGCGAACTCCTGCGACGCCACGGTGAGCGACTGTCGCTGGGTCTGAGTGGGAGGCGAGGTCGTGACGAGACCTGCCACCGAGTTCGTCATCCGGTCGAGGAGCGATGGGGCCGCCGGCTCGGAACGCTGCTGCAGAATCGAATCTCCGCTGATCGCATCGCGAATCGTCCGCAGCTCCGCTTCCGCGGCGGCGATTCGGCCGATGAGCTGAGCATCCGCGCCCTCGATTTCGTCGACGGCGCGGCGAATGTACTGAACCCGTGTGAGTGCGTCGTCCGTCGCCTTGTCCGCGCCCATGAGCTCACGCTGGAACCGCACGGCACTCTTCTGGAACTCGAGCACTGCGGCCCGGTCGGTCGGGTTCATGCTGGACAGGTAGAGCGGGACGACGTTGAACGTCTGCGACTCGCTGAGCGGTATCTCCACTCCGTCGATGCGCTTGTACAGGCGGACGCTGTACTGATCCGGGACGACCATCGGACCACTGACGGGCGTATCCCACGGCGCGAGCTCGGGCGCGGTCAACTCGATCGGTGACGGTGGCGGATAGCGCAGGTCCCAGGCAACGCGATGGAACCCCGCCTTCCCGGGACCGGTCACGCGGCGGATGACGTTGCCTTTCGTGTCGGACACGACGAGCACGATTCCGGGCTCGAGCTCCCGTTCTTCCGTGCGGAGCTGTTCCCACGTCGGGTAGGGCGGCGGCTCGTTGCCGCCGGCCTTCTCCACGCCAGCTTCTTCAGCCCAGCGCTGCTTCTTGCGGCTCTTCAGCTCGTCCTTCAGAAAGTATGTGAACACAGCCCCGAAGGGAGGGTTGGGGGCAGTGAAGAACTCGTCGCCCTGCCACCCTTTGCCGGGCACGCCGAGCGGTGTGCGCGGGACGTAGAGCTCCCCGTCCCGGGTCGAAAACAGCGTGGCTTCGCGCGCCGCCACTTCCGCGGACATCGTGCGCAACGCGCGATAGTCGTCGAGGATGTAGATTCCCCGTCCGAACGTGCCCACCACCAGATCGTCGCGGCGCTTCTGCACCCAGAGGTCGCGCACGGCGATGGTCGGCAGCCCGCCCTTGAGCTGAATCCAGTGACCGCCGCCGTTCTGCGAGGTGAACAGCCCGTATTCGGTTCCGGTAAAGAGCAACTTCGGATCGACGTGATCCTCGACGATGACGTACGTCGTTCCGCGGACCGGAAGATTGCTCGTCAGCGCGCTCCAGGTCCGGCCGCGATCGGTGCTCTTGTACACGTACGGTTTGAAGTCGCCCGTCTTGTGATTGTCGAACGCCGC
>JANMSA010001049.1:0-1769 GCA_031388865.1 Acidobacteriota bacterium
CGAGGATCGAGGGTCGGGAATCGGGAATCGAGGTTCGAGGTTCGAGGTTCGAGGTTCGAGGGGCGTCACGCTTGCTTCCCTTCGTCGGACGCCAGCTCCGAGATGTCGGCGAGATGCAGAACCATGTCGCGCAGTTCCGCCATGAGCTTCAGTCGCGCAGTCCTCAGGCGTGGGTCTTCCGCCATGACGAACACTTCCACAAAGAAGCGATCGACGGCCGGGCGCAATCCCGCAATCTCCGCGAATGCGCGCTTGTAGTCCGACGCCTGAATCGCGGATGTCACGGTCTGCTGGCGGCTATCCATCTCTGTCCACAGGGCCACTTCCGCCGGTTCGGTCAGCGCGGCGCGATCGAGCGTCACGTCAGACTTCAGTTCGCGGGCGATGTTCTTGACACGCTTGAAGAGCACGGCAAGAGCCCGGAACTCATCTGAACCGCGGATCGAAGCCAGAGCGGCGGCGATGCGCGCAGCGCGCAACGGGCTCTGGTTCCAACCGTTCACGCTGGAATTCTGCAGCGCGCTGATGACTTCAACCCGCACGCCACGTTGGGCGAGAACGCCCATCAGTCGTTCGTACAGAAACTCTGGATGAGCAGCGGTCGCCCAGTCAGTGCCATGGATCTCGTACGTCTTGACGACAAGGCTCTGCAGAGTGATTTCGTGTCCGACACCCGCCAGTTCCGGCAGGTCGATAAGTGTGCGAATCACTCCTTGGGCATGACGGCGTAACGCGAAGGGATCGCGCGAACCGGTCACCTTCTCGCCCGCGAGAGTCAGGCCGACGACGGTATCGAGCTTGTCGGCAAGGGAGACCGCAGCCCACGTTGTAGCCGCTCCTCCCAGTTGCGCGCGCGAGGGCGGAGCGTCAGCTTCGACGCCAACCGGAAGATATTGATAATAGATGGCCTTCCAAACCTGTTCCGGCAGCCCGGCTTCGCGCGCGTAAACGCCGCCCATGACGCCCTGAAGCTCAGGAAATTCAAAGACCATGTCAGTCGCGAGGTCAGACTTGGCCAGTCGCGCGGCCGACGCCGCGTGATCCGCGTGATCCGCGGCCTTGAAAATATCCGTGGCGATCGTGCGCGCGAGCTTTTCGATGCGATCAGCCTTGTCCCGATAGCTGCCCAGCTTCTTGTGGAAGACGATGGTATGCAGGCGGTCCCTGCGATCCTCCAGGCTGGTGCGGCGATCCGCGTCCCAGAAAAACTTCGCGTCGCGCAGGCGGGCGGTGACCACGCGTTCGGAGTTCTTCGAGATCAGCCGCTCGTCGGACGGCTGCGTGTTGACCTCCGCCAGAAACGCTTCTTTCAGCTCGCCCTTGTCGGTCACCACGGGAAAGTAGTGCTGGTGGTGCACCAGCGTCGTCGTCAGCACCTCGTGCGGGAGATCGAGGAACGCCCGGTCGAAGAAGCCGGCCACGACCCCCGGATACTCGACCAGATCCGCGACCTCGTCGAGCAGCACCGCGTGCTCACGCAGGTGGACCCGCCCGCCGAGCTTCCGCGCCTTCGCTTCAATCTCACGCCCGATTCGCTCGCGCCGCTCGGAGTGTTCGAGGATGACGAAATGCTCCGGCAGCCGCGCGCGGTAGTCGTCGAACGTGCGGACCTTCACCGAGCGCCCCGCGCGGCCGCTCGTCGCGAGGAACCGATGGCCGTAGGTGACCGCGCCGCTCGTCACGTCCTGCACCTCCGCGCCCGCCGCGTTCGGCATCCTGGCGATGGTGAAGGGGACGACGCGGCCGCCGTAGAGATAGAGCAGCCAGCG
>JANMSA010000028.1:0-2121 GCA_031388865.1 Acidobacteriota bacterium
AGTCTTCGGGGGATCGAGTCTTCGAGAAGAGAGGTGAAGAGGTGAGTCGAGAGATCGAGTCTTCGGAGGGATCTACTCGAAGACTCGAAGACTCGAAGACTCGAAGACTTGTACGAAGACTCGAAGACTCGAAGACTCGAAGACTTGTACGAAGACTCGAAGACTCGAAGACTCGAAGACTCGTACGAAGACTTGAAGACTCGAAGACGCGAAGACTGGGATGGCTCGTCGCAACGGCCGCCATCGCCGCCCTCGCGGTCTGGCTGCGCCTCGGGCCGATCGATCCCCAGCTCCTCGACCGCTCGCGACACCAGTCCGTGGTCATCACCGACCGGCACGGAGAAGTGCTTTACGAGTCGCTCGCGCAGTCCGGGGGGAGGGCGGTGTGGCTGAAGGCGGACCAGCTGCCGCCGCTGGTCGTGGATGCCACTTTGTCCGCTGAAGACCGGCGCTTCGAGCTTCACCCTGGGGTCGATCCGATCGCCATCGCCCGTGCGATGGTGCACAACCTCCGGGCGCTGCACATCGTGCAGGGCGGCTCGACGATCACGCAGCAGGTGGCGAAGCTCGTGCTGCAGACGCAAAGCCGCTCCCTGCGGGACAAAGCGCGCGAGGCCGTCCTCGCTCTGCGTCTGGAGCATCGCTTCAGCAAGCGCGAGATCCTCGCGCTGTATCTGAACCTCGCGCCGTACGGGAATCGGATCTACGGCGTCGGCCGTGCGAGCCGCACGTACTTTGGTTGTGCGCCGGATCAACTCACCGCCGCGCAGGCAGCGTTCCTGGCGTCGCTTCCGCAGCGGCCGAGTGCGTTCAATCCGATGCGCGATCCGGAGCGCGCGCGCGGCCGGCAGCAACGCATATTGGCGCGTATGAAGCTCGCGCCCGACGAGCTCGACCGGGCAAACAGGGAGAAGCTTCGCTTCACACGCAACGCTCAGCCCGCCTTGGCGATGCACTTCATCGAGCGTGTGCGAGCTCTCGAGGACTCGAAGACTCGACGACTGGTGACCTCCCTCGACGCCCCTCTGCAGAGAGATGTGCTCGGGATCATCGAGACGCAGCGCTCGACGTTGCTGCGCCATGGCGCGCACAGCGTGGCGGTCGCGGTGCTCGACAACAGGACGGGACAGTGGCTGGCGTGGGAAGGATCGGGCAACTATTTCGGCGACGACTTCGGCGGCGCGATCGACGGCGTGGTCACACCGCGCCAGCCGGGATCGACGCTGAAGCCGTTCACGTATGCACTTGCCTTCGAGAACGGCGACTCACCGGCGACCGTGCTGGCGGACGTCCCCTCACACTTTGCAACCGCGGAGGAAGGGGTGGTCTACGCGCCCCGCAACTACGACGGTCAGCATCGCGGCCCGATGCGTGTCCGCGCTGCGCTGGCCGGCTCACAGAACATCCCCGCCGTGGCCATGCTCCACAAACTGGGCAGTGAGTCTTTCCTGCGGCTGCTCCGCAATTCGGGCTTCACGGGCTTGGGCCGCACCGCGGACTACTACGGCCTGGGCCTCACCTTAGGCGACGCCGAAGTGACGCTCGAACAACTGGTGAAGGCATATGCAACGTTCGCACGGTCTGGGAGACCTCTTCAGCCGACGATGCTTCGCCAGCAACCAGCAACCAGCAACCAGCAACTGCTGTCCCCGAGGACCGCGTTCTGGATCACCGACATCCTCAGCGACTCGAGCGCGCGAGAGTATGCATTTGGCTCCGGAGGCAGTCTGGATTTCCCGTTCCCCGTGGCCGTAAAGACCGGAACGTCATCCGCGTACCGCGACAACTGGACCGTCGGCTATACGCGCGATGTGACGGTCGGAGTCTGGGTCGGCAACTTCGATCGCGAGCCGCTGCGTGGGTCGAGCGGGGTGACCGGCGCCGCGCCAATCTTTCACTCGGTGATGCTGGCGGCGATGAAGCGTGCCCGCGGGACGCTGCCGATCGGCGACCGAACGCCGATCGTGGCGCCCCCGCCCACCGTCGAACAGCTGGAGATCTGCGCGCTGTCGGGGTCGCGGCCATCGACCTATTGCCCGGCCATCCGCAGAGAATGGCTGCCGGTGAACGAGCCTGCACGATTCTGCACGTGGCACCACGACGGCTCGATCGACTGGCCCG
>JANMSA010000029.1:0-12145 GCA_031388865.1 Acidobacteriota bacterium
GTTCCTCGAGGAACCGGGGCAACTTCGCTCCAGCCTCGGGGAGCCTGTAACCGATGTTGCTGCGGACCCCGGTCTCGTAGGGCGGAGTGCCCATCATCATAGTGGCGTGTGAGGGGAGGGTGAGCGGAACGTGCGAGTACGCGTTTTCGAACACGATGCCGTCGCCAGCGAGGCGATCCACCGCCGGCGTCGCGACCCCTTTGTACCCGTAAGCTGGGAGGTGATCTGCGCGCAGCGTGTCGATCGAAATGAGAATGATTGGCGCGCCTGTGAATCCAGCAGAGGTTTCCTTTCGCGCGCAGCCGGTCAGAAGAAGACTAACCGTCAGGGCAAAGGCAGAAGCACGGTGGCCGAACGACATCGCGGGATTCTAACCTTGGGAGCTGGAAGTCACTTCCACGAAGCCAACAAAAAGGGGCGGCCGAAGCCGCCCCTCGGAAACTACGCAATTCGAAACTTCAGAAGCGGAAACCGGCGGAGACGAAAACTTCGCGCGGAATGACGTAATCGGCGGGGCCTCGCGGCCGGCCGAATACCTCCACGCCGGTCGTCGGATTCTTCTTCGTGAAGGTGGTCGGCAGACCATCCGCATCCTTCGGAGCCGTCAGATCGCCGAACACAGAGGTGTTGTAAGCGATCAGCGTGTCGTCGTTCAGCAGGTTGCGAACGTCGACCTTCACGTAGGGCGCCAGGCTGCGGAAGACCGGAACCGAGTAGCTGAGCGCGAGATCGAACAGCGAGGTCGCGTTGAACTCACCCGCGCCCCGCTCGCCGAAGATCACGGTCTGGGAAGGCTGGGCTTTGTACCCAGGATTCCGGGCTCTCTGGATCGCCGTGCGGGCGACGCCGCCCTGAGAGAACGTGAACGTCTGCGGTGAGTCGTACTTGTAGATCAGGCCGACGGCGAGGTTTCCAGCGCGACCCAGGCCCAGATCGTATGTGGTCCAGATCCGGACTCGATCCTCCTGGAAGGCTGCCAGACGCCCGGTGGCGTTTTCGTTCGCCGCCTGGATCTCCGGACGGTTTCCGATGGGCGACGTACCGATGCTCTGGCCGCCTTCACCCTCGTAGTTGCCGTCGTTCTTGAGCTGACGGGTGTAGTTTCCTTCGATCGACCAGTTGCGCATGAGGGCGTAGTTGGCCTGGAGTGAAACCGCCTGATACTCGCGCACCGGCTCGTCGGTGTTCTTGTAGAGCACGTTGTCGAAACAGCCCGCGTTCACGCCCTGGAAGACAATGCTGGTGCAGCCCTGGTCGATGGTGACGAAGTCGTCGACCACGCCCGTGAGGTTGCGATCCACGAAGGTGGCCTTCATGAAACCGCCACGGGGAAGAGCCATGCCGGCGGAGAAGGTGATCTCTTTGTTGACCGGGGAGCTGAGACCATCTTCGAAGAACTGGTTTCGCGTGGGAACGCTGGCGTAATAGAACGTGTAATTAGCCACATTGAAACCCGGCGCAAAGTTACGACCCTGCCCCGCGGGGCCCGTGTAGTAGCCATAAAGCAGCGCCGGGTTGCCGACCGGAGTGTTGCGGCCGATGATGGAAGGGTTGTAGCGGCCCGCGTAGTGGGCATAGGTGACATCGAACTTGAATTTGCCGTTCGCCTGCGGATCGAAGGACGCGCCCAGTCGAGGAACGGTGGTCGTCGTGTCGATCCCGACGATGCCGCCCGTCGCTTCCGACTTGACGATCTCATGACGCACGCCGAGGGTCAGCGCGAGGCGCGGGTTGATGTCCCAGCGATCGTTCAGGAAGAACGAGTCCGTGGTTGCATTCAGCTCCGCGCCGCGCGTGGAGATCCACCAGCCTATGCGGGTGTCGTCCGAACGCCCTGCCGTGCGGGGATTGAACACCGGGACCAGGCGGCCATCCTGCAGCACCGGCGCACCGCCGGATACCGCATAGCCCGAGTAGAAAACATAGTCCGTCGCCGTCTGGCTATTGCCACCGGTGCGCGAGACCGTAAAACGTTCCACGCCGCCCTTGAAGTCATGACTGCCCAAGCCAGTGGCGAGGAAGTAGGAGAGCGCTCCGAAATACTGCTCGTTGTCACGGTCTTCCGGGTCGGTCGCGTCAAAATAGGGCGCGTTGTACGTTCCGGCGACTGTGTTGCCCGAGAAACGCGTCGACGAGCGGAAGGGGCTGTCGGTGATACCGGTCAGAGAGCCGCCCAGGCCGCGGAAGCCGAAGGTCTTCTCCGAGTAGCGCGCCTCTGCGAAGAGATTGTTGCTGAGAACGCCGGTATAACTGAACACGGTGCCCTCGTTCTGGCGGACCGAATTCAGACCGACGGCGTCCAGCGTCAGCGGAGTTACCTGGATCTCGTGGGTGGCCTGGAGCGGATTTTCGATGTACGAAGCCTGAAGGGTGTGGTTCGCGGTGATGTTCCCCGTGAGCTTCCCTTCGATGCGGCGGTTGCTTGAGACGCGCGGTACCTGCAGGCTGGTGAGGGTCAGCGTTGCGGGCGTGGTGCTTTCCTCATCGCGAATCGCTGCGAAGAACCACAGCCGGTCGCGGAGGACGGGACCGCCGAGCGTGGCCGAATACACTTCGCCCACCTTACCGAGGCGCTTCGATGCCGTCGCCGGGGTCACGCCATTGCCGCGGAAGCCGTTCTCGAAGGGCGTGGTGTCCCGCCAGCTGGGCTTCGACAAATCGGCGCGCAGCGAACCCGAGAAGGAGTTGCCGCCGCTCTTGGTGATGGCGTTCAGCACGCCGCCCGTGAAGGCACCGTACTCGGCCGAGATGCCCGAAGTCAGCACCTGGGTCTCCAGGATCGAGTCTTCGATGAAGAGATTGTTGGTCGTGCCGAAGATCGGATCCTGCACGTTCACGCCGTTGATCAGGAAGGCATTGTCATACGACATGCCGCCGCTGATGGACAGCTGACCGGCAACCGGCGTGCGGCCATCCACGACCGAACCGGAAAGCGCAGCGATGCCGACCGGGGTCCGCACGACCGGCAGCGCTCGGACTGTCTCGGCAGTGATATTGGTGCCGACCGTCACGGTTTCGAGCGCGGACGGCGCGTCCGCGGTGACCGTGATGGTCTCAGCTGCCGCGGTCAGACTCATCATGGCGTCGGCTCGCGCAGTCGTACCGAGACCCGCAGCAACTTCGGTCTGGTAGGAACGCATGCCTTCCAGCGCAAAGGTCACCTTGTAATTCCCGGGAGTGAGTCCTCGGATCACGAAATCGCCGTTCGCGCCAGAAACCGCCTGACGCTCGCCGAGGTTCGCGGGTGAAGTGGCGGTAACGGTTACGCCTGGCAACGGCGCTCCATCCGGACTGGTCACTGTCCCGACGATGGTGGCGGTCTGTACGCCCTGCGCGAATACACCGCCCGTGAGAGCAAGTACAAGCGCGAGGCAGACCATGAAGTTTCTACGGATCATTCTCTCTCCTCCTGATTGATGGTTGATGCTGGGAACGACAGACTCGGACGCCATAATGGCAACAGAACTGATAAAGAACGCTACCTCCCACGGAGCAGGATTGGCGCCTCCAATCACATCATAGCAAACGCAATGTTCGGAAACAGTTACGTCGCGCAAGCGTCTCTCACCCTTCGGAAATTTGGTGACAAGCATTCGGAAAACCGAAGTGCTGTGGGCGATCTCCGGCTCAGGAACGAGCGCCGGGCGCGGCGACGCCCTCAGCGCGAATCACGCCGATCCGCTACTCGCGCGGCACCCGTACGAGCAGCGACTGCGGCGCAGCGGTCATCATCAGCGGCGTCGGAAGCGAGAACAACTCCCCGTCCACACCGACCTTCAGCTGCGCACGGGAAGACTGCACTTTCATGCGCAGAGTACGGAACGAACCGAAGCCCTCGATGGTCCGCACACGTCCCGCTGCGTAGCGCGCAACGATCCCCGCCATCTTCCATCGCGACGCGTGATCCAGCCAGTACACCGCCAGCTTTCCCTCGCTGAGCGACTCCCTGGACGCCTCGATCCCGAACTGCTCGAGCTCATACCTGTTGTTCGACACCATGAACACATGGGTGCGAATGACCTCGCTGCGATGCTCGGTCTTCACCGCCAGCGTGACATGCGGGTACTTGCGAAGCGTGGTGTAGAACGCGTACAGGCGCGCCTTCCAGCGTGGATAATCGCGGCCTCGCTCTTCGCGACGCGCCACGAGCTCGGGATAGAGTCCGATGGAGAGGTTGTTGACGAAGTAACGCTCATTGATCCGGCCCGTGTCCACCTGCCGCGTGGCACCGTTCAGCGCCACGTCCAACGCTTCGCGCCACTCCAGCGGGACCCCGAGGTCGCGGGCGAAGTGGTTGTAGGTGCCGAGGGGAAGAACGGCGAGGGTGGCGTCGCTGTGAACGAGCGGCTGGAGCACATGGTGCACCGTTCCGTCACCACCCGCGGCGACAAACAACTTCGTACCGCTGCCGATGCGCTCGCGGATCTCGCGCGAGCAATCGATCTCTTCTGAGAGCGTCACGATCTCTACGTCCGCGGCCGCAGCTGTGGCACGAAGCTCGTCGAGCTCCCCCGGCGGGAGCTTCGCCCCGGCGTTACGGTTCAGGAAAAGCGTGGCCTGTGCTGGCAATTTCGGCAGTAGCGGGGGCGTTCCACACGCCAGACCGCGGTTCCATCGGGGCGGTTCAATCGGACCCACTCAAACTATGCGAAAGCTCTCGATCGTCGTCGTTTTTCTCGCTGTCCTTCTGCTGCAATTTCCCGCCCAGGCCGCGGAATGCACGCTGTGCGTCGGAGTGATCGGCGCGGACGGTAGCGTCGTGCCGGCCTTCAGCCGCCTGGACGAGCTCACTTATCCCACCTTCGTCCCCGTGCGGCCCTCCAACGTCTCGGTGCTCATCGAGTACGAGGCAGCCGGAATCGAGGAGGTCGAGCAGAAGACCAAACAGATCCTCGACTGGGCTCGCACTCATGGACCTTTCCTTTCTCTCGGGGTCACTCTGCGGAGCGCGGATCCGACGCTGGCGGCGTACGCCATCAAGCGCCTGGCTGTCTCCGCTCAGGGCGAGGCCATCGCCGGGAGCATTCTCGCCGCAGGCGATGCAACCACGCTGCCCGCGCTGATCGACGCGGGAGCGAACACCTACTTCGATGCCGTCATCACCAACGCTGCGGACGTCGAGCAGACCTCCGCTCTGCTCGCGGAGCGCGATCCCTCGAAGAAGATCTTCGCGATCGTGCCCATCGAGTCTCCGAACGCCCTCTTCGATCTCGCGACGGCGTTCGCGAAAGGGGCCACCCGCGCCTACGCCAGTGGTGCGGCGGCGGCAAGTCCGCAGGCTCTCGCACAGTTCAATCTGATCGTGACGGGCGACTGGGCGTACGACTCCACCGCAAAGGTCCCGGTACTCGATGCCAAAGGCACTTCGGTGGCCATGCCCGTGCTCACGTTCGTGCGCGGCGAAGATCTGCGCACGCTGGTCATCGCACGCGGCGACGCCGCCTCGGCGTCCATCCTCTCACTCGCCGCGGATCGCTACGCGAAACCGCGTCGGATCGATGCGGCTGGAGAGAGGGCCATCAAAGACACCGGGACCAGAGGCGGACGTCTGCTCGTGGGCACGCCGCCGGCGAAGGACGCCTCGGCGGTGCTCGTGGAGTACACCCAGACGACCGACAAGTCGGCCGTGCGTGAAACGCTGAACATCGCCACCGAGCGAGGCATCACCGTCGAAGAGATCATCCGCAATCACCAGGCATACGACGCCTACCAGGAGACGATTCAGCCGCGGTACATCGCCAACAACACCACCAAGCTTCGCTTTGAGATCGGCGGCGGCGCGGAGTCCCTCGAGGCCGCGATGTCGGGAGACTACTTCTCCGACCCCGGCACTCTTGATGGAACGTCCCGTGCCGACTGGGTCTGGGCCGACTTCTTCATCAACGGGGTGCGCTGGAAGTACGGGCGGATCCCGGAGCTCCCGCTCATCCAGCCGGAGAAAGTGACCCAGCTTCCCCTGGATCTCCACCTCACGAACGAGTACCGCTACGAGCTCGTTCGCGCCACGGACATCCTCGGCTACCGGGTCTACGAAGTCCGGTTCGCCCCCCCTCCCAACGCATCGCCGGACCTGCCCTTGTACCGGGGAACAGTCTTCATCGACGCGCGCACGTGGGCTCGCGTGCGCATCTCCATGGTGCAGCTCAACCTGACCGGGGAGGTGCTCTCGAACGAAGAGCGCGTCGATTTCGTCCCGTTCGCACGGGAGACGAAAGCGCCGCTCTCCCCTGCCCAGGCATCGCAGGCCGACGCCAGGGCACTAATCTGGCTACCCGTCGAAGTCGGCGCGCAGCAGGTCGTTTCCGCCGCCGGACGCGCGAACGTCGTCCAGCGGTCGACGACTTTCACCAACTTCCGCCTCGACCCGCCGGAGTTCCAGACGCTGCTCGCCCAGGCTTCCGCTTCGGACGCGCGCATGGTCCGCGAGACCGAGGCGGGATTGCGCTACCTGGAAAGGCGCGGCGACGGCGAGCGCGTGGTGAAAGAAGGCTACGACACCTCGCAGCTGTTCATGGTCGGCGGCGTGCACCACGACGCAGGACTCGAGTTTCCGGTCGTGCCGCTGGGCGGCATCGACTATTTCAACTTCAACCTCTTCAACAAGGGGATCCAGACCAACGTCTTCTTCGCGGGCGTGGTCATCGCCGCGAATGCCACCCTTCCGAGCGTGGCAGGTACGCGCGCCAACATCGGTGCCGATTTCTTCGGCATCGCCGTTCCCGTCTCGAACACGATGTTTCGCAACGGCGAGGAGCGGCTCGAAGAGACCGTGAAGTCAGTGCCCATCGGCCTGACGATGCGCGCCGGACACCCCGTCTTCCAGTTCGGCAAAGTTGATCTCTCATTCGGTGTCTCGCACGCGACGTATCAGCGATCAGAAGATACGGCGGCAGGCTTCATCGTGCCTGCAGACACCTTCCTGCTCAGCCCGTCCGTGAGCATGACGTACGCGCGAAAGGGCTACACGGCCTCGACGTTTTACGACTACAACCAGCGCAGCGTGTGGGAGCCATGGGGCAACCCGGCTGAATACGACCCGAACCAGAAGACCTACGTCCGCTATGGAGCGTCGCTCGGGAAGAGCTTCTACCTGCCGAAATTCCAGCGACTCGGCCTCGATCTGAACTACCTGGGTGGCCAGAGGCTGGACCGCTTCTCGAAGTACGAGCTCGGCTTCTTCGGCTCCCAGCGCGTTCACGGCGTGAAGTCGGGCTCCGTGCGCGCCGAGAAGGCGATCATCGGGCACCTTTCCTACGGCTTCGTACTCTCGGAGCAGCTGAGACTGGAAGTGTTCTACGACCACGCGGTCATTGACGACGCGCACGCAAACCTCCGCCGCGAGCCGTTCCAGGGATTAGGAATCGCCGGCCAGACCGTCGGACCGTACGGAACACTCCTGCGCCTCGATATCGGCAAGTCCATCGGCCGCAATGCGCAGGAAGGCTTCGTGGCGAACGTGGTGTTCCTCAAGCTGTTCTAGCGTCTTCGCGCTGGTTGTCAGTTGTCGGTTGTCAGTTGTCTGCGGGTTCTCGCCTGGACGGACATCTTTCGCGTGTTCTCGCCGGTGACGGCTGTCTGCGATCTCTCGCTGGACGCCACTTCGAGAGATGGACGTGGATTTCTGCACAATTTCTTACTGATGACACAGCCTCCGCAGGTGCGATTTTGCTGTCATCCCGAGCGCCCGGGTCGAGGGACCTGGGCGGGAGGGGTATCAAGGGCTCATGCATGTCGCCCCGCCCAACACAGGTCCCTCGACTCACGCTCGGGATGACGAACCGTTGTGTCATCAACTCGACACCGGCGCGCTGCGCCGTTCCCTCGCTCAGGATGACCAGTGGAGCGGTGGGCTCCCAGACAACCGACAACCGACAACGTTGCTCGACGAACCACCCCAGCAACCAGCAACCCAGTCACCAGCAACCGTCGCTCAGAGCACTGCCAGAAACGAAAGAAGCCCGGCGGCTGCCGGGCTTCTGAGTGAAGGCGATGCGAAGAGGGACGTCAGGGTTGTGGGGCCCCGTTGGTCACGTAGAAGTCGACCGAGCCGATCTCGAACCGCTGCCCCTGCCCGTTGACTACCCGAGCCGTCATACGGTGGCGGGAGTTGGCCAGCTTGCGCGTGTCCATGTTGAAGATCCAGCCGGAATTCCGCGCGCGGGTGGCCTGACCCGGGTACTGCTCTTCGACGTCGGGTCTGGGGAAGCCATACTGCGCCTGACCGACGAAGTTGCCATCGACGATGATCTCGACTGCGGCCACATTGCTATTGTCCGCGAAAGCCCAGCCGCGGAACAGCACATCGCCCGACACGTAGTCGTACGTCTGGGGAAACTCGACGAACCCGAACCCCGAGAAGTTGAAGTTGTTCTGCACGCACTGGAAGAAGACCGGGAGGCCATCGCGGTTGGGGAGCTCGGCGAACGTCTGTTCGAGATCGCCCACCCTCACCATCAGCGTGTGATTGCCCGGGCGAACGCCGAGATTGATGAGCGCGCCGACATCGAGCGTGAAGATGAAGCCGGCGCGAGGCGCATCGGGGAAGGTCGGGTAGTAGCGCGCCACATCGTAACGCGGCACGCCGTAACAGTTCGAGAAGCGGCCGCCGACCACGCCGCAGTCGTCGGTCGAGAGCCAGCGCACACCGTCCACGAGAAGTTCCGCATAGGCGACACGGCCGACGCCTTCGCGGGTGCCCAGGTCCAGGGCCCAGCCGCGGACGGTCGTGAGGTGCGCTTCGGGACGGATCGGCGGGGAGACCACCGGCGTGTTGTCACTGCCGTCGCAGCTGGTGCCGAACAGGACGGCATCGCGCTGCGGCTCGTCAAAGTAGCCGAACGGCTTGAGGAACGCATCGTTGTTGATGACCTGGATGGTACGGTGGCCGATCGTGTTCTCGATTCCGCGGCGATCGACCGCGCGCACCGTCAGGGTGTGGACGCCGTTCTCGATTCGCGTCGAATCGATGTTCGCAATCCAGCCGCTGAACAGCGCTCCGTTGAAATCGGGGAACGTTGCACCGACGTCGGGCCTCGCGTCGCCGTGCAGCGCACCCTGCAGGATCCCGTTATCGATCAGGATCTCGATCCGCTGGATCCCGTCCGTGTCCGCGGCCCACCCGGTCACCGGGAACGCGCCGGAGACGTTGTACACGCCCTTTGCATTCGGGATGTCGGTGAAGCCGAAAGGCGGCTGATTGATGATGTTGTTTATGTTGATGGTGCGACGGCCCACGGTGTGGACGATGCCGTCCGCCGTGTACACACGCATCTCCAGCGTGTGCGCACCGTTACTGAACCTGCTGGCGAGAAACCCCGTGATGAAGCCGGGCCGGGCGTCGTGGATGCCGGGCCAGTCGGGATAAGCCTGCTCGATATCGATGCGCGGCAGGAACTGAATCGCCTGATGCTGGAACGTGTCGTCGACCCAGAGCTCAATCCTGTTGATCGTCGTGGGATTGAGCGCCCACCCCTTCACCAGGACCACGCCTGACTGAGGACGGGAAATGTCGGGAGCATCGACGTCGCCGACGAACTCGAACGTTTGTGCGGGCAGCGTCGATGCACAGACTGCTACCGTCGTGAGAACCAGGCCGCGGGTAACCCATCGCCACATAACCCCAACCTCCAACCCGAGTGTCCTTGGTGAAACTCTTGGAAATCAAATAACCGACAGGAGTCTATACTACTGCGGGTGAGTTCGCCAAACGTCAACCCTCCCATCGAGTTAAGCCTGCCGACGCTGAAGAGCGTTCAGGCCGCGGCAGTGCGCATCCGAGGCCGGGTTCACCGGACGCCGCTCCTCTCCAGCCAGTCCCTTTCTGACCGCGTCGGCGTCGAGGTACGCCTCAAATGCGAGAACCTCCAGCGCGCCGGCTCGTTCAAGATCCGCGGCGCGATGAACGCTCTTCTGCAATTAGATGATGCGCAGCGCCGGGGGGGCGTGGTGGCGTTCTCCTCCGGCAACCACGCTCAGGGCGTGGCTCTGGCGGCGAAGATCCTCGGCATTCCGGCCACCATCGTCATGCCCGAGAACTCCGTTCAGTCGAAGGTCCACGCAACGCGCGCGTATGGAGCGGAGGTCGTCCAGGCGGGGGTCACTGCCGCGACCCGCGACACGGTGGCGCGCGAGATCGCTCAGAGGACCGGCGCAACGGTCGTTCCCCCGTTCGACGACGATCGGATCATCGCCGGGGCCGGCACCGTCGGCCTGGAGATCCTCGAAGAGTGGCCGGAGGTGACGACCATCGTCGTGCCTCTTGGGGGCGGCGGCCTCCTCTCCGGTACGGCGCTGGCCGCGACCTCACTCGATCCGACTGTTCACGTTTACGGTGTGGAGCCCGCAGCTGGCAACGACGGCGAGCAGTCCTTCCGCAGCGGCCGGATCGTCGAGATCGAGCCTCCGACGACCATCGCAGACGGCGCCCGCACGCTGGCGCTCGGCCAGCGCACCTTTGCCATCATCCGCGAGCGGGTGCACGACGTGGTCAGCGTGGACGACGGCGTCCTTCTGGAGACGGTGAAGTGGGCCATGTACCGTACGAAGCTCGTCATCGAGCCGACCGGCGCGCTCGGCATCGCGGCGCTGGTCAGCGGGAAGATTCAACCTCGCGGTCCCGTCGCGATCATCGTGAGCGGCGGCAATATCGATTTCTCGTTGCTGGCTTGACGCGCTCGTTGTCGGTCGGTGCGGAAAGCTGTGGAGCGGTAGGCTCTCAGCCACCGAGGCGCTCGGGAGACTCTTCGCCAGTGCGTCGGTGGGCCAAGAGCCCACCGCTCCACAGCTCCCGCAGCTGACGAACGCTCCCGCCCCGATCTCCCAGCGATAGACTGAGTTCGATGACCGGCTCACTTTTCGGCGACGACGAGTTTCCCGCCCCGGCTGCTGCCGGTACGGCCGACGCACCGCTCGCTGAGCGGCTTCGCCCCTCCTCCCTGGAAGAAGTGGTCGGCCTCGAGGACCTGCTCGGCGAGAAGAAGTTCCTCCGCAACGCGATCCAGAACGACCGCATCCCCTCCATGATCTTCTGGGGGCCTCCCGGCTCCGGCAAGACGACTCTCGCACGCATCATCGCGCGCACCACCCGCGCACGTTTCGTACAGTTCTCCGCGACATCGACGTCGATCAAAGACATCAAGACGCTCATGGAGGAGGCGCGACGCGGACGGCAGACTCGCGGCTCCAAGACCATCGTCTTCATCGACGAAATCCATCGGTTCAACAAAGCGCAACAGGACGCCTTCCTGCCGTACGTCGAGGCGGGCGACATCACCCTCATCGGCGCGACCACTGAAAACCCGTCATTCGAAGTGAACTCGGCGCTCCTGTCCCGATCGAAGGTCGTGGTCATCCCCCCGCTGGAGCGCGAACAGGTGGTCCAGATTCTCAGGCGCGCGGTCGAGCATCCGACCGTGAAGACGTTCCGTGTCGCGCTGGACGATACCGCGCTCGAGTTCATCGCCGCGACGTCCGCCGGCGATGCCCGGCAGGCGCTCACCAGCCTGCAACTGGTCGTCGAGACCGCAACCCCGGACGAAGAGGCCGCGGGCGTGGACAAGATCAAGGAGATCCTGCAACGCCGGTCGCTGATGTACGACAAGTCCGGCGACGAGCATTACAACATCATCTCCGCGCTGCACAAATCGGTTCGCAATGGCGACGCCGATGCCGCCGTGTACTGGCTGGCGCGAATGCTCGAGGGTGGTGAGGACCCGATGTACATCGCGCGGCGGATGGTACGCGCGGCGTCCGAGGACATTGGAAACGCGGATCCGCAGGCTCTGGTGTTCGGCATGGCCGTCAAGGACGCGGTGCACTTTCTGGGCATGCCCGAGGCAGGCGTCGCTCTGGCGCAGTTCGTCGCTTATCTGGCAGCGGCGCCAAAGTCCAACGCCGCGTACACCGGATACGGTGAAGCCGTTCAGGAAGTGCGTCAAGGCGACAACCCCGGCGTCCCGCTCCACATCCGCAACGCCCCCACCCGCCTCATGAAAGACCTAGGCTACGGACGCGGCTATCAGTACGCGCACGACCTGGAAGACCAGACCGCCGCGATGGATTGCCTCCCCGAGGCGCTGTCCAGCCGCCGTTTCTACAAACCAAAGGACGCGGGCTTCGAGAGCGCGATGCGCGAGCGGCTGGAGAA
>JANMSA010000074.1:0-3222 GCA_031388865.1 Acidobacteriota bacterium
CCGACGCCGACAACCGACGCCGACAACCGACGCCGACAACCGACGCCGACAACCGACGCCGACAACCGACGCCGACAACCGACACCGACAACCGACACCGACAACCGACAACCAGCAACCAGCAACCAGCGAACCGGACTACAGCAGGATCCCCGCGATCACGGCGGTCAAAAAGTTCGCGAGCGTTCCGGCGATCATCGCGCGCAGGCCGAGGCGGGCGAGGTCGCTGCGTCGTGTGGGCGCGAGCGAGCCGATGCCGCCGATCTGGATGGCGATCGACGAAAAATTCGCGAAGCCGCACAACGCGTACGTGGCGATGACCACGCTGCGCGGGTCGAGACTGGCGCGGATGCCGGGCTCGCCGAGCTTCACGAAGGCCACGAACTCGTTGAGCACCATGCGCGTGCCGAGCAGGTTCCCTACGAGGAAGCTGTCTTTCCACGACACACCCATCGCCCAGGCGATGGGGCGGAAGATCCAGCCGAACACCTGATCGAGGCTGGCCGGAAACCACGCCACCATGCCGTGCACGTAGCCAAACATCCCGTTCACCAGCGCGACCAGCGCGATGAACGCGATGAGCATCCCCGCGACGTTGAGCGAGAGATGCAGACCTTCGATCGCTCCGCGGCCGGCAGCGTCGATGACATTCACGTCCTGCTGCGGGACGACCACTTCCACGTCCCCACCGGTCAGCGGCTGGTCCGTCTCGGGCACCATCAGCTTGGCCATCATGATTGCGCCGGGCGCGGTCATGATCACCGCGGTGAGCAGGTGGATGACGTCCACCTTCGCCACCAGAACGTACGCGGCCATGATCCCGCCGGAGATATGCGCCATGCCCGCGGTCATGACGGTCATGAGCTCGGAGCGGGTCATGTCCGGCAGGAACGGCCGGATCGTCAGCGGCGCCTCGGTCTGCCCCATGAAGATCGACGCCGCCACGGAAGTCGACTCCGCTCCGGACACGCCCAGAAAGCGGGTCATGACCTTGGCGAAGAACTTCACCACCACCTGCATCACGCCCAGGTAATAGAGGATGGCGAAGATCGAGGCGATGAAGATGATCGTCGGCAGCACCTGCGTGGCGAAGATGAATCCAAGGCTGCTGGACTGATCGCCGAGGGTGCCAAAGACAAACTTGGAGCCTTCCTGCGTGTAGCCGATCAGGCTGTTGACGACGTGCTTCATCGTTTCGAACAGGTACGCGAGCAGGTTGTACGCGAGGAAGAGGAAGGCCGAGACGATCGCGAACACAATCCACAATCCGCCGCGCGCGCCTCCTGGAGGCAGCCGCTTCGCGATCTGCGTCACGACGAAGGCCAGAGCGACGAAGATCAGCGCTGCGCCCCACTGCAGCAGAGGCGGCGCGATCCCCGAAAGGGCCGCGGCGATCTGGTTCCCCTTCAGAACGCAGATGGCAATGATGATCTGCAGCAGCAGGGCCCAACCCACCGGCTTCCACTTGATCGCCTTCCGATCCGTGGACATCAAATAGGCGATCGTCATGATCGCCACAAACCCGATCAGGCCTGTGAAACGCTCCATCGCACACCCCGGCTTAACGTGATTGGTGAACCGCGTTGATAGTGGTTCATGCGGGGGCGGGTGTCAAACGGAACGATGAACGGTGAACGATGAACAGAAGCCGGACGCGCACGATGCCCCCTGGTTCCCTGCTTTTGTTCATCGTTCATCGTTCATCGTTCATCGTTCATCGTTCATCGTTCATCGTTCATCGTTCATCGTTATATCCTGCCGCCCATGATGAACAGCATCAACGAAGCCGTCGCGTTCATTCGTACAAAATCCGCACTGACCCCACAGGTGGGCGTGATCCTCGGTTCCGGGCTGGGCGATGTCGTCGATGCCATCGAGGTCGAGGTCGCGATTCCGTACGCGGAAATCCCAGGCGCGCGCGCATCCAACGTCATGGGCCACCAGGGACGTCTGATCCTCGGCCACGCCAACGGGCAGCCGGTCGTGGTGATGCAGGGACGCGTGCACTTCTACGAAGGCTACGCGATGGACGAGGTGATGTTCCTCGCCCGCGTTCTGGGACGCCTCGGCATCAAGGAGCTGATCGTCACGAACGCAGCGGGCGGCATCAATGCGTCGTATACCCCGGGCGATCTGATGCTCATCTCCGACCACATCAACTTCATGGGCCAGAACCCGCTGCGCGGCCCGAACATCGACGAGCTCGGACTGCGTTTCCCGGACATGAGCGACGCCTACGCGGAATCGCTGCGCGCGATCGCGAAGGAAGTTGCGGCAGAGCAGGGGCTGGCCGTGAAGGAGGGCGTTTACCTCGGCCTCTCCGGACCGACCTACGAGACTCCGGCAGAGATCCGCGCCTTCCGGGTCATGGGCGCGGACGCCGTCGGCATGTCGACGGTGCCGGAAGTGATCGCTGCGTCGCAGATGCAGATCCCGGTGCTCGGGATCTCCTGCATCACCAACTTGGCCGCCGGCGTGATCAAGCAGAAGCTCCACCACCAGGAAGTGATGGACACGGCCGCGCGCGTGCAGCACCAGTTCACTGCGCTGGTGCTGGGCGTGCTGGCCAGATTTTCATCCTGAGCCGGCGAAGCGCGCGAAGGATCAAGGGAGTCCCCTGGACCCCCGCTCCTCTATTCGAAAAGCGTGACGCCGCGCTAGTCGACGGAGGAACGGTCCTCCAGAGGGCTCCATTGACCCTTCGCTTCGCTCAGGGTTAGCCCTGTCCGCAGAATCAAGGCACGAACTTGTACCCGACGCGGTGGATGGTGATCAGATGTTTCGGCTCGGAGGCGACGTTCTCGATCTTCTGGCGGCGAACGCATACTCGTCCCGGGAGGCTTCGCGCGTCGTGCGTCGCAGCACGGCTTCGACGCGCGCCAGCAGCTCCATGAAGCTGAACGGCTTGGTCACGTAGTCGTCGGCTTCGAGCTTCAGCCCGACGATCTCGTCGATCTCCTGCTCACGCGCGGTGAGCATGATGATCGGGGTCCGGCTTCCGTTCCGCCGGAGCTACTGGCAGACATCGGCAGGAACCAGATCATGGAGCGACGGAAGAGACGGCGCATGGCGGTCGGGACCACGCCATGGTGGCACGCCCCCGTTCCTCAGCGCCGGATTGTCACAATTCTTACAAGTCTTCGAGTCTTCAAGTCTTAGAGTCGTCGAGGAGGAACCCTCTATCCCGGTTCGCCTCTGGCACTTGAAGACTCGAAGGCTTGA
>JANMSA010000084.1:0-1996 GCA_031388865.1 Acidobacteriota bacterium
GGACGCAGCAGCATCCTCGTGGCGGCAGCCGACGTACCCCACATTATCGTCGACGGGACGAGGATGGACGATGCGGCGTACCTCTACGTCATCCCCGCGAATTCAATCGCGTCGATTCAGATCCTGAACGGTATTGACGGCAGTGCGCGCGAGGGTCTGAACTCAGGCGCTGGGGTAATCTATATCTTCACCAGAGTAGGCCGTTAGACCGGGCCAGCGTGTCGGGAAAGGCCGTTTTCAACAACGAAAGAGGCGACGCAGCTATCACGTCGCCTCCGTATAACACCCCGGCCTGAACCGGAAAGACAGCAAAAACCTGGGCTGGCCGGGTGTGAGCACCCGACCGTGTGCTCCTTTATGCGTTACGGTCCAGGCAAGCGGTGAAGTTGGGATTGTTCGTCTCGTCGAACGGAATCGGAAAATTCACGTCGGGACCATAGACTCCACCCTTGAAAAACGGCCCAGTCGGGAACACCGACTCGGAGTTACGGCCGTACTGACGCACCAGCCGGCGCATGTCGCCCAGCCGATGAGACGTGAGCCAGAGCCAATACGCCCTCTCACGGAAAAGCATGTCCTCGCGGTCAGCGGTGATCACCGGGTCAACGAGAGGAGTCAGCCCG
The DNA here is from genome assembly GCA_031388865.1 of Acidobacteriota bacterium. Classification (GTDB taxonomy): domain Bacteria; phylum Acidobacteriota; class Thermoanaerobaculia; order Gp7-AA8; family Gp7-AA8; genus QHVT01. Next base: position 624 of record JANMSA010000084.1, read on the forward strand.
GCGCCAGTCCGCAGGGTGTTGAGCGTGATGAGCGACGCAGCGAAATTGCCCGCGCGCAGACTCGCCTCGGCCTCGATCAGACGCGCCTCGGTACCGTTGGCTACCGTGACAGCAGTTGTACGCGCCGGGTACTTCTGCTCGAGAAACAACGGCGTGGTGCCGTCGAATCCGTTGGCCAGCGATCCAGTCCCACGAACGTTGGGAGTGCGGGAATCCTGTTGGGATCGGAAGGGCAAGCCATTGCCACCTTCACGCTCGCTAACGGTAAATCGGCGGCCCTCATATACGAGACTGAAGATGCCGTTGTGCTGGCGGCCACTGTTCTCCGAGTGCTGGACCACGTACTGAAAGGTCGTCGGCACGGCCGCGACTGCGCTTGCGGCGGCGGCAAACTGGCCGAGGTTCAGGAGCGCCCGGCCCTTGACGAGGTTGGCAAAGGAACGCTGGTTCGCAAACGCTGTCCCGCTGGTCGTCCCCAGTACCCTGAGGGCGGAGTCGGCGCGCCCCACCGCACGATTGAAGATGCTGTCCCGTGGCAGGGGATTCCCGTAGGTGGTCTCTCCGTCCACGAGCTCGCTGAACGGCACGCCGGAGCAGTAATTCTCACCGGAGAGATTATACACCGTCCCTTCGAGATTCAGCGCCTCCCCGTAACCGGCGGCGGCTGGATCGAAGCGGGCAAAGCCATCCGCCGTCCGCGACGCCGCTGTACGCGCACGCTGAAGGTTTCTGAAGAGCCCGTCCATCGTGACGTTGACCGGCTGGATACTGCGGATGTCTACCTCCTGGCGGGTTGGAAACGTCTCGGCCCACTGAAACTCGTCGGTGAACAGCGCGCTGATGCTGATCTGGCTGTCAGTCCCCTGTGAGCCGCTGTAGGCTACCGTGAAGTCTCCGATCGCGCCCGCAAGTACCGCGGTCAGCGCGGTCTTGTCCTGCACGGATTCCGGCGTTGCGACATCCGGATCTGGAACGTTGAGGATCTCTTCGCTGTCGCACGCGGCCGCGCCAAGGGCGAGCGCGCCGACAAGCATAAGCTTGCCGGCATCGCTCAGTCCGGCGCGCCGGTGTATGAATAGTTTGGTCATCTCTATATAGGAGTATTAGGAGTTTGAATGGTCGCTATTAGAAGTTGGCGTTCAACCGCACCGTGAAGGTCCGGACTGGCGGCTGCGCGAGGAAATCGGAGGTCGTGAAGTTGAAGGACGGGTTGCTGTTCACTTCCGGATCGAAGCCGGAGTAATTCGTCCACGTCTTGAGATTCCTGCCGGCAAACGTGAGGCTGAGAGCCTCGCTGCGCAGCGAAGCCGCGAGTGATTTCGGCAGCGACAAAGTCAGAGCGACTTCGCGCAGCTTTACGAAGTCCGCGTCCT
>JANMSA010000100.1:0-4219 GCA_031388865.1 Acidobacteriota bacterium
CCAGACGGACCCATGCCGCATCGGGGGCGCGCTTCCCACGCAACGGATGCAATCCGAGGTCGAGCACGACCAGCTGGAATCCCGTCGCCGTGATCATCTCCGCGGCCATCACCGCTTCCTTCATCGTGTGCGGCCGGATCCACAGCAGGCGCTTCAAGTCGACGCCGTCCGCTTCGGCAAGCTGCGGATCGAAGTGGTCGCCGAGGTCGATGAGCGCCGCTACTTCCCCCATCGTCGTCGCGGCGGTGAGCGCCGAGAGGACGATCGAGAAACGGCCGCTGGCCCAGCGCGCGGCGATCTCGACGACCTTGCCGCGTTGCAGACCGCCGCCGAGGAGGGTGTCGAGCGACTCGAGCGTCGTGGGGATCGATTCCTGGCGCCGCTTCCGGTCGAGAGCGCCGATCAGCTCCGTCGCGCTCGACACTCGCGCTGCGATGGATGCGCCGAGCGACGCCCGGAGCTTCCGGACCGCCTCACTCTGCCCCGGTTCTACGGGCGGTGGAGGGGGGAGGAGGATGGGTTGGCTGCGTCCCGGCGGTTTGAGGTCGAGAAGCTGAAACTGCCACTGGAGACGGGGAGACGATGCAGTCATCTGGGGAAGCCTGCGCCAGTCAACGATAGGCGGTAATGAGGCGTAAAGCAACTTAAGCGGCTGATGCCTGTCGGTCTCGGCGGCCTCGGTGCCTGGGTTTCGATCTGGCCACAGACGGATGCCGCCATTCGCTGGTACGCGTTCGTGGCGTTTCTGCTCCTTACGGGCGCCCTGCTTTTGGTTGACGCGGTTGCCGATCATCAGGCCAAGAAGGAGCAGGTGGCTCGTGACGCTCGCGTTGCAGCCCTCTTGAGGCAACAGGCAGAGACGCGACGGGAACAACGCGAGATGCGCGGCGAGATGGCTGGCCGGGGCAGGTGTTGTGGATGACAACCTGATTGCAGAGGCAAACCGGCAGTGGCCGTACCACACCAGCACCGTGATAGTCGTTGCTAAGCAACTCAGACGCTCGGCGGATCGTCTTTCTTCACCCGCTTAGTCGGCTCGTGCTTTGCCACGTCACGCTTGTCTACGCCGAAGATGGCGCGGGCTAGCCTCTGGAACCGCGAGAGTTCGCTCTCCTTCGCGGCGGAAACGTCCCTGGGCTTACTCATCGGTGCTTTACCGCCTTGCGGGAAGACGCCTGTGCGGCGCCACGTGGGCGACCGCTGGAGCTCGATGTGTCCGCATCGTGATAGGTGATACGCCCCGGAGTAGCCTGAACGCGGGATGACTTCAGGAAAATACCGGTTAGCACCCTAACGTCCTCAAGTTCGGACCCCATCCGGCTCTTTTGTACCTCGAGGTCGTAATGCGTCTGCAGGTTAAGCCAGAACTCGGGAGACGTGCCGAAGAAGACGCCTAGCCGCAGTGCCGTATCGGCAGAAATGGAGCGTTTCTCGTGGAAAATCTCGTTGATGCGGCGCGGTGGAACGCCGATGCTGTTTGCGAGTCGATACTGTGAGAGGCTCATCGGCCCGAGAAACTCTTCGCGGAGAATTTCGCCAGGATGCACAGGTGGGAGTTTCTTTTCGGACATTGTGTCTTCCTAGTTAATGGTAATCAACGATCTCAACGTCATCTGCGCCGCCGTCCCAAGTAAAACAAACCCGCCACTGCAAGTTGATACGGATACTCCACTGCCCGGCCCGGTCTCGCTCAAGTTTCTCAAGCCGATTGTTCGGCGGGACTCGCAAATCCTCTAGCTTTGTCGCGGCATTGAGCATCACCAGCTTCCGCCTAGCCGTGCCAAGGATCTCTGATGGCAACTTTTTGGAACGAGTGCCGCCAAATATCTTTCTGGCCTCCTCATCCCTCCACGACCGAATCATCGCGAGGTATGGTAACGCCACACGTTATTAACGTCAAAGGGTATTAGTCGATTCCAAGGCTCAACGCTTCCGCTTTCCGCGGCCCTGTCTGCGTGAGCCTAGTTTGCTGATACCGGCTTCCGGGTGAGTTGTGCGTAGGTCAGTCGCGTTCCCTTGTGCCAGCCAGTTTCCGGTCGAAGGACTTCGCTTGATGGCGGCACGCACACGATGGAGCATGAACCACGCGGTTTTCTGAGTGACGCGGATGGCGCGGGAGAGTTCGTAAGAGCTAACGCCGTTCTTGCAGTTCGCAAGCATCCAGATCGCCACGAACCACTTGGACAACGCAATAGGTGAGTCCTCAAAGATGGTTCCCACACGAACAGAGAACTGTTTTTTGCAGCCCTTGCACTTCCACAGTTGACGCGTGGAGATGAACGAATGCTCACCCGATCCACAGAACGGGCAGGTCACGCCATCCGGCCAGCGCAGCGATAACGCGAACTCAAAAGCGGTCTGCTTGTCGGCAAAGTAGACGATGGCTTCCTGAAGCGATTTCGGGAAGTAGGGCGCGTCCTCGGTGCTCATGCAGACGAGATAGGTCTTATTTGATGGTGTGTCAAGTATATTATTACCACCGCCTTTGCCTGGGCACCCTTGACCGTCTAATGGAATGGCGGTGGGATAGTGGGTATTACCCACTTGTATACCAAACCCACAAAGGGGACAATTTGACTGCCATGAGCCATCGCACAGAAGAGAGAGAGCTGGTTGCCCGTGACGTGCGCCCGGACAGCCGCAATCGCATATCGCTGGGCGCCGCCCTCGAAAACCTCGACGACGCCTCCTTCAATGTGTACCGGGACCGGCGCGGCCGGATCATTCTCGAGCCTCAGGTTTCGGTTCCGGCAGCAGAGGCGTGGCTGTTCCGCAACAAGCGCGCGCAAGAGTCCGTGGCACGCGGGCTGAGCCAGCTCGCATCTGGAAAAGCGCAGGTGATCGGCTCGTTCGCCGAATACGCGGACGATGACGAGACGTGAACTTCGATTCACACCCGAGGGTCAGGCGAACCTGGCCGCGCTCGAGTCAACACCTTCAAAAGCCGGAGTTCTCAAGCAGGTGCGAAAGACCCTCGGCTTGATGGAGACAAACCTGCGGCATCGGTCGCTCGCCACGCACAAGTACGACTCGCTTCAAGGTCCGAACGGAGAAGAAGTGTTCGAGGCATATGCCCAGAATCAGACTCCTGGCGCGTATCGCGTGTTTTTCGTCTACGGCCCCGACCGCACCGAAGGGAGGAAGCGCGTCCCGGTCCTCACAATTCTTGCGATTACGCCCCACCCGTAGGGCTACGGTAACCGTGACTCATGCATCGATGAGTTCACCGCGGGGCAGGCCACGCGCGCCGGCTCCCTGAGCGGCACCTACCGCGGTCTCTGATTCTGCTCGTCCCTAGCAGCGCCCGCTCGCATCCTGGTGGGCGCTGCAGGAGTGCCGCGAGTAGACTCGGCGGGTGCTCCTCGACAAGTTCCTGTCCGAATACGATTTCACGGAGCGGCATCAGATCGTCGTGCGCGCAGATCGAGGGGCCGTCCTGCGAGCCGTGCGTGAGCTTCGGCCCGGCGATGTCCCGATCTCCGGTCTGCTGATGGCGATCCGCACGCTCGGCGCGCGCCGCCGCGTCCCGGACCGGCCCATCCTGACCGGATTGCAGGCGAATGGCTTCGCGCTCCTCGGGGAGGTCCCGGATGAGGAGATGGTCCTCGGCACCATCGGGCAGTTCTGGCGATTCCGGCCGGTGCACCGCGATGCAACGAACTTCGTCGCTTTCGACGAGCCGGGGTTCGCGAAGGCGGCGATCAACTTCCGCGTGACCGATCGAGGGGATGGGACGACGCTGATCACGACCGAGACCCGGATCCGCTGCACCGATCCGGGATCGCGGAGGCGGTTCCGCCTCTACTGGCTGTTTGTGCTTCCCGGAAGCGCGCTCATCCGTCGGGTTTGGCTGAGGGCGATTCGCCGGCGTGCCGAAGCAGCTAGCCGAGCCGTGTCAGCGCGATCGTAATTGCCGCGAGGGCGAAGAGCGCGAGCACGGAGTGCGAGACCGTGGGGATCGCGGTGATGTTGGCCAGGACGGCCGCGCGCGGGGTGCCGTAAATGGTCATCGCTTCGGTGAATCTGCCGGTCGGGAGCGGCCCTCGCAAGATCGAACCCGTTGCGATGTCGACTTCAAGCGGGGGAGAAGGCTGTGGCGGCGGTTAGTCGGTTATAATCCGCGCGGATTCAGGTAACTTTTTCCGATGGACGCTAAATACGACTCGACCACGGTCGAGATCTTCGGTCAAACGTATAACGTTCGTGGGGAAGGTGACCC